>JBJKQF010000169.1:0-6176 GCA_046705545.1 Terriglobia bacterium | reverse complement strand
GGGAGACCTTTTCGGGAGTTTTACGGTGAACTTGGCAGGACGCCACAACGTCCAGAACGCCCTCGCCGCGGTGGCGGTGGGACGCGAGCTGGATTTGACGCGGGAGCAGATCCGCCATGGCCTGGAGCGCTTTCGTGGTGCCGACCGGCGTTTCCAGGTCAAGGCGGAACTCGACGGCATCACGATTGTCGATGATTACGGGCATCATCCCACGGAGATCAAGGCGACGCTCGAAGCGGCCAAATTACACGGCTCCAAACGGATTTGGGCCATCTTTCAGCCTCACCGCTATACGCGGACAAAATTCCTGATGGACGATTTTGCCCGGTCCTTTAGCGCGTGCGACCGGGTTTACGTGTTGGACATTTATCCAGCCAGCGAGCCGCCGATCCCCGGAGTGACCTCTGAGCGATTGGTTCAAAGGATGACTGAATTGGGTTTCACACGCGCGCGATATGAGGCTTCAGAGGCGGCGGTGATGGAAGAGGTCTTGGCGGAGGCTGCCCCTGGCGATCTGATTCTGACCATCGGGGCGGGAAATGTCTGGAAGGTCGGAGAGGCGCTGGCGGCGGGAATCAGCCATCGCGTCTCCCGTGTGGGCGGAGCAAAATCCTAATGCTGGCGGATACGTTAAAGAAGGAAATCGCAGGCCAGGTAGGAGTGGCCGGGGCGGGGTTTCGTCCCGGTGAACCCATGGCCCCGCACACCTCACTGGGTGTCGGAGGTCCCGCTGACCTCATCGAAATTCACGATGCTTTTTGCCTGCCCCAGCTGGTTGAAATCCTCCGGGGACACGGCGTTCCGTGGCGGATCATGGGCGGAGGCAGCAACTTGCTGGTCGGAGACGAAGGGCTGGACGGTGTTGTGCTGCACCTGGCGAGAGCCCGCAAAGTACTGGAGTTTCAGGGAAACCGTGTAGAGGTTCCCGCTTCCGCAAATCTGGGGACCACAGTGATGGAATGCGCCAAACGGAACCTTGGAGGTATGGAAGGTCTGATCGGGGTGCCGGGCAGCGTGGGCGGAGCGCTTCGAATGAACGCCGGTGCTTATGGAACGCAGATCGGCGACGTGGTGAAATCCATCAAGGTCTTTCGAGGCTCCGAGGGGAAGATCGAGACGCTCCAGACTGGTGAGATGCGGTTCGAGTACCGGCACACAGGGTTTGCCCCCGACGACGTCATGCTCTCGGCCTTATTGGAGTTGCCGGAACGGCCCTACGCGGACATTCTTGAGCGGGTCAAGCAGTGCAACCAGAAACGCCGCTCCTCGCAGCCCGTGAACGAGAAGAGCGCGGGGTGCATCTTCAAGAATCCCCCGGGCTACTCGGCGGGCCGTCTGATCGACGAATTGGGCTTGAAGGGTACCCGCTTGGGCGGAGCGGTGGTCTCAGAGCGCCACGCCAACTTTTTTGTGAATCGCTTCCAGGCGACGGCGACCGATCTGTTGAATCTGATCGACCTGATCCGCGAGAAGGTCTTGCAGGCTTACAGTGTGGAATTGGAGGAAGAAGTCATTATTTGGCGAAGCATAGCGAAACTTCAGTAAGGTCTCTATGGATGAAGGCCCGGTAGAAAGCTCCCGACCGGGGAAACGGGGCCCGATTGAGGGGCGGCTATGTTCGGGAATGAGGACGAAACGGGCTCTGGCGGAAGAGAAACATCGGGCTCAACCCCTTACATGCGGCGGTCTCGGGCAGTCACTGTGCGCCGAGGACGCATGCCGTGGGGGTGGTGGAGTGTTGCCCGCATAACGCTGATTGCCCTTCTAGTTTTGCTGCCGCTTGGCGTAGGAGGGTACTTGCTGGGAGATTACGTGCTCAACTCTCCGCGTTTTCAGTTGAGCTCTCCCAGTGACGTGACCGTGGACGGAAATCGCTACGTCTCACGCGATGAAATCCTGGAGGCCTTGGGAGTGACGTCGAACAGCGCGGGGTTGGGGATCAATGTTTTTAAGATGTCGCTCGAATCCCGGGAAAAGCAGATCGAATCGATTCCGTGGGTTTTGTCCGCGACGGTGGTACGATCCTTCCCCCATCACCTGGCCGTGTTTGTAACTGAGCGTACCCCGGTTGCCTTCGTCAATATCGGCGGCCAGATCAAGATGGTGGACCAGGACGGAATTCTGCTCGATACTCCGGACAAGAGCCGCTTCGATTTCCCGATTGTCCGCGGGCTTGACTTCCGGTCCGATCCCTCGGCGAGAAAACCCCAGGTTTCTCTCTACCGCGAATTCATGCGGCAAACTTCTGATAAGATATCGCGTTCAGGGTGGATTGTTTCAGAAGTGAATTTAAGTGACCCGGGAGACCTTCAGGCCTTGCTGGTGCAGGGGCAGAAAACACTGCTCGTGCACTTTGGGCATGCGAATTTTCTGGGACGCTTTGAGAATTTCCTGACTGTGCTGCCGGAATTGCGCAAAAACAACGCACAGATCGATTCCGTGGACTTGCGGTACAACAATCAGGTGGTGGTGAACCCGGAGGGACACGGTTCCGGGAAATCGCCCGCAAGCCGTTCGGGCGCTAACAGCAAGTCGAAAGGGACGTAGGGATTCTTTGGCACGCAAAGGGCAAGCACTGATCGGACTCGATGTGGGAAGCAACAAGACCTGTGCCTTGGTCTGCTTCCCGACGGACAACGGCAAGCTGGAAGTCTCAGGCCTTGGGGTGGCTGAGTCACGGGGCTGGCGTAAAGGTGTGATCGTCAATCTGGACGCGGCGGTCCTCGCCATCAAGAAGGCCGTAGAAGCTGCGGAAGCTGCGGCGGGCATTCCTGTGGATATGGCCTACGTGGGAGTTGGCGGCACGCACATCCGGGGCGTCAATTCGCAAGGGGCGGTGATGGTGGCCAACCGCGGCCACGG
The DNA here is from genome assembly GCA_046705545.1 of Terriglobia bacterium. Taxonomy (GTDB): domain Bacteria; phylum Acidobacteriota; class Terriglobia; order UBA7540; family UBA7540; genus JAMCXS01. The sequence continues at coordinate 3,314 of JBJKQF010000169.1, read as the reverse complement.
CGTTACTCGGGAGGAAATCCGCCAGGTCATTCGGGCTGCTCAAGGCGTGACGCTGCCTCCTGACCGCGAGTTGCTGCACGTCCTGCCGCAGGAGTTTCTGCTTGACTCCCAGGACGGGATTCGGGACCCGCTGGGGATGGTGGGCTCGCGCCTGGAAGCGAACGTGCATCTCGTGACCGCTTCAACCTTGGCGTGGCAAAACGTGGTGACGGTTGTGAACCGCGCGGGAGTTGAAATTCCCGACAGCGGAACCGTTTTCGAGCCCCTGGCGTGCGCGGACGCCTGCCTGACCACGGATGAGCGCGAGTTGGGAGTGGCCCTGATCGATCTGGGGGCGGGATCGTCGGATTTGATTGTGTATCAGCATGGAAGCGTGCGTCACACGGCATCGATTCCGATCGGCGGCGATCACTTTACTAATGACATTGCGGTGGGCCTGCGCACCCCCATTCCGGAAGCGGAGAAGATCAAGAGGTTGTGGGGAAAGCAAGACTCCGGCATCCCTGAGTCTGCGGCGTTGGAGGTCCCCAGCGTGGGCGAGCGCCCGGCCCGAATTGTGAGTTATGCGCGCTTGCGGGAGATCATTGAGCCTCGCGCCATGGAATTGCTGGAGCTGATTAAGGCCGAGTTGGAGCGCGCGGACCGGGAGATTCAGCTTGGTGCGGGCGTGGTTTTTACCGGAGGCGGCGCGAAACTGGGAGGTTTGCTGGCGGCGGCGGAGCAACTTTTGGGTCTGCCGGTTCGGGTGGGATGTCCCATGCAAATGGAGGGTTCCGGAGAGGTTCTTCCTGACCCATCCTTCGCCACGGTTGTGGGACTGGTGGCGTACGGCAAGCGGATGGAGCTATTGCGGGATCAGCGCAACAAAGGTCTGATGGGCAAGCTGTGGGGCGCCTTGCGAGGGCCCGGAAACTGAAGATTAGCCAGGACATATTGATTGTCAACGTAGGGAGCGCGTATGACAGAGAACGGTATTAGTGAAGGGCTGCGGGTGGACTTTTCAGACAACATGCGCCACGGGGCCAAGATCAAGGTCATTGGCGTCGGCGGCGGCGGCGGGAACGCGGTCAACCGCATGATTGCCGCCAAGGTCGAAGGGGTCGAGTTTATGGTTGCAAACACCGACCTCCAGGCGCTTGAGACCTCAAAAGCCTCGGTGAAGATCCAACTGGGGGCCAAGCTGACAAAAGGCCTCGGCGCGGGAGCCAATCCCGACGTGGGCCGGGCCGCCGCGCTGGAGGATACCGAGAAGATTATCGAAGCGCTCGACGGGGCGGATATGGTCTTTGTGACCTCCGGGCTTGGCGGTGGAACCGGCACTGGCGGCGCTCCGGTGGTCGCAAGCCTGGCCCGCGAACTGGGAGCGCTGACCGTGGGAGTGGTGACCAAGCCTTTTGCTTTTGAAGGGCGCAGAAGGATGACGCAGGCTGAATACGGCCTCGCGGAATTGGGCCAGGCCGTGGATACGGTGATCTGCATTCCCAACGAACGCCTGATGCAATACGTGGACAAAGGGACCAGCTTCTTTGAGGCTTTTAGAATCGCGGATGATATCCTGCGCCAGGGCGTGCAAGGCATTTCGGACATCATTACCATCACGGGCATCATCAACCGCGACTTTGCCGACATCAAGACCATCATGGAGGGCATGGGATATGCGGTGATGGGAACGGCGGTCGGCACGGGGGACAACCGCGCCGTGGACGCCACCAACCAGGCGATTGCCAGCCCGCTGCTGGAGGACGCCACGATTAACGGGGCGCAGGGAATCCTTCTGAACATTACCGGGTCGAGCGCGCTGACTCTTCACGAAGTGCATGAGGCTTCCAGCATTGTGCAGAAAGCCGCCGCCGAAAACGCCAATATTATCTTTGGCGCGGTCCACGACGAATCGATGGAAGATGCGATCAAGGTGACCGTGATCGCGACCGGAATCAAATCTGAAAAGATGGGCCTGAAACCTGTCTCCAGCCTTTCGACCGCGGTGCGAACCGCCCAGCAGAGCGTCAAGAACATCAAGCTGCGGAAGGAGAAGCTTCCGGTTGAGACCCCGGCGGAAACTGTGGCCGTCGACATCCCCGAAGACGATCTGGACGTTCCGGCTTTTCTGCGCCGGCCGCTGCGGAAAGAAAAAGATTAATTGGCGGATGCTGCTCTGGCGCGTCACGGTAGGGAAATCAGCAAGGTTTCCACTTCCAATCCACCCCCGCTGTCTCTATTTCTTTTGCAGTGATACCGTTCGCGCTGCAGGCGGCCGTGAGGGGCGGACTAGGCTCTTATGGAACCGCTCAGCCCAGACTTGCGAAAAGCCTACGCGGAGTGCCAGCGGCTGGCTCGCCGGCATTATGAAAACTTTCCCGTCGCCTCGCTCCTGGTGCCTCGGGACAGAAGAGACGCGCTGGCCGCCATTTACGCCTTTGCACGGGCTGCAGACGACTTTGCGGATGAGCCCGGCGTCCAGGACCGGCTTTCACTGCTCGGCGATTGGCGCCGGCGCCTTTACGAATGCGCGCAGAAGGAATCGGAGCACCCCGTTTTCATGGCGCTGGGTGACGCGATCCGCAGGTACAACCTCAGTTTGGTGAACCTGGACAACCTGCTCCGGGCCTTCGAATCGGACGTGCGGGTAAATCGCCACCAGAATTTCGCCTCGCTCCTTGAATACAGCAAGTGCTCTGCGAACCCGGTGGGACGCCTGGTGCTGGAGCTGTTCGATCACCGAGATCCGGAGCTTCAGGGTTTTTCAGACAACATCTGTACGGCGCTCCAGCTTACCAATTTCTGGCAAGACGTCCGGATTGACTTGGAACGGGACCGAATCTACCTACCGATCGAGGACCTTGCGCAGTTCAAGATTTCCTTGGAAGACCTCCGTGCCTGGGCGTCTGCAAGCCGGACAAAAACGGCGGACGGCCAGCCGGACCAGCGCTGGAGCGACTTGATGGCCATGGAAGCGGAGCGGACTTGGCAGCTCTTTGCCAGCGGCAAGCCATTGCCGGAGAGAGTTGTTCCTAAACTTCGCCGGCAGCTCCGCCTGACCTGGCTGACGGGGACGGCGATCTTATCCAGGATCGAGGGCAATGGCTATGATGTATTTAACCGGCGCCCCAAGTTGAGATGGTTTGATTTCCTACGGCTGTACCTTACGGCAAGGAGGCCGTTCAATTTAGAGGCGGCGCCGCGCCGTGCTGAGGGCGTGGCGGGCCGGCAAGGCCGGACGTAATCGAGAACCGCGTCCGTTTCCGTAGCTTGATCAATACTTCTTTGCTTAACTCTTCGGGTTCCGAGAAAACAGAAATTAATGCCTGAGGAAG
>JBJKQF010000168.1:0-3552 GCA_046705545.1 Terriglobia bacterium | reverse complement strand
CAACGCAGCTGACCCAGGCTCAAAGCAATGCCAAACACGGTCTGGAGCTATTGCAGAGTTTAAAGAAGCCTGCCAGCGTGAGCGATGATCAGTTCAATACCTACGTGAAGACCAAGCGGGCTGTTTTTAACACTGCCATCGGCTTCGCGGCGGTGCAGCAGAAAGATTACGCTCAGGCCATCAAATCGCTGGAGGCCGCCGCGCAAGACAGTTCGGATAATGTTTTGGTTTATTCTCTTTTGGGACAATCCTATTACGAGCAGCAGCCCCGCGATGTGAACAAGGCCATCTGGTACCTGGCTCGGTCGGTGGATCTGGCCCAGGAATCGAAGAGTCCGAATTTAGCGGAGCTTCAGAAGTTTTATGGCCAGGTCTATGAGGCCCAGCACGGCTCCAATGCCGGAGAAGATAAAGTCCTGGCAGATGCAAAGACCGCGACCGCGCCCCCCGCGGGTTTCAGCGTTGCTCCTCCGCCCACGCACGCGCCCACCGGCGACATGAACCTCGACGCATGTTATAAGATCGAAGATGCCCTTCTGGGGGGTGGCGATACCGCACAGCAGAACTGGGCGCAGTTAAAAGGCCAGCCGCTGGGTTTGGTCGGTCACGTGGACAGCGTGGAGAAGGGAAGTACTCCCGGCACCTACCAGGTGCGCGTGGATATAGCTCCGGAATCACAAAACCAGCCGGGCACTTACGACATAGTTCTTGACGACTCGCAGCCGAACGCCCAGTATCTTCAACCGGGTGATCCGCTCCGCTTCCAAGGCACCATCGCATCTTACACGACCAACCCGACCTTTGCCATAACGCTCAGCGACGCGAAGATCGACGAAGCTGTTTTGAATGCCGCGGCAGAAAAAGCCAAAGCGGAAGCGCAGAAGAAAGCTCCACGCCGCCGCCCGCGCCGCTAAAAGCGGCGTTCCTGATTTGGGCTTTTGAAACATGAATGAAGGTTGGGAATCCGGCCTCTGGATCTTTCGAAGCCAGGGAAGGTTGAGGCGTGCACCTGCCCTACGCCGCATCCGCCCGGGCCGGGCGTGGGGCTCTGGAGCTTAACTTAACGGCGAGAGCGGGCACGGCGCTTGGGACGATGGTCTAGTTCCAGGGTTCCAATTTTCCGGCTCAGCGTGTTGCGGTGAATCCCCAGAGTCTTGGCTGCCTTCGAGAGGTTCCCGTTATTTTCTTCCAGGACCTTTCCAATAAATCGCCTTTGGAATTCACCGAGGGCGTCCTCGAAATCGATCTTCTTTGCGATCATTTGTTCAATTAAGGCGTCGAGCTGGTCTTTCACCGTACTTCTCCGTGTCCTCAGAAGTTAGCGTGGTCCGATGAACGGTTCTCCGATGCTTTCTTGTCAGCCTGGGTCAGAGCCTGCCTGAATTTTTCAAAGCCTGCCTGGAAGTCGCCTTTAATTTCGCGCGGCATCATCATCGCCATCACCCGGGACCCGGAAGTAATATAAGGGGCCAACCTCGAATGCTGCAGCGCTTCGACCTTGATTGAAAAGGCCATCAAGATCAGGAGCAGAACGGAATCCACTACGATTCCCCGGACTAATCCGAAGATCCCTCCCAGGAAGCGGTCAAACCATTGCAACTCCGCCGCTTCAATCACTTTCCTGGTGAGGACCGAAACGAGCGCTCCCACCGCCAGCGTCCCGAAAAACAGCAGGAGAAAACTGAGCCCTAAGGCGACCGCGTGCGACCGTGTTAAATCCTCGAACCAAGGGGCGAAGCGGCTGTAGTAGAGCACCGCGACTACCACTCCGACCACCACCGAGGCTAAAGAGATCAGCTCGGCCAGAAAGCCTTTTAAGATCGCGGTGATGACAGAAACAAGAACGATCCCTGCTAAGACCCAGTCGAGCCAGTTCCAATTTACCATGCTGCTTCCGGGCCGTTCGGCGCTAGCTGTTCAGGATTTCTCCGGTTAGCAACTGATAGGCTTCGCGGTATTTTGCACTAGTTCTTTCAACGATCTCGGGGGGAAGGAGAGGCGGGGGTGGCTGCTTATTCCATTGGACCGATTCCAGGTAGTCGCGCACGAACTGCTTGTCAAAAGACGGCTGGGATTTTCCAGGCGTGTAACCGTCCTTTGGCCAAAAGCGCGAGGAGTCCGGAGTAAGAACCTCATCGATCAATATAATTTCATCTCCAATCCGGCCCCATTCAAACTTCGTATCCGCAATCAGGATACCCCGCTCCCCAGCGTACTTGCGCGCTTCGGTATATAGCCGGATGCTCAGATCGCGCAGTTTCCCGGCAGCAGGACTCCCGATCCTTGCCGCCGTTTCTTCGAAGGAAATGTTTTCGTCGTGGCCGGTTTGACTCTTGGTCGCCGGCGTGAAGATCGGCTGCTCGAGGCGGTCGGATTCGGCCAAGCCTTGCGGCAGCTTGATTCCGCATACGGTTCCGTCAGCGCGGTACTCCTTCCACCCCGAGCCCGCCAGGTAACCTCGTACAACGCATTCAATTGGAAAGGGTTGCGCCTTCTTGACCAGCATCGACCTTCCTTCGAGCTGGTCCCTAAAGGGCTGAAGCTCCTTTGGATAATCCGCCATGCGGGCGGTTAGAAAATGGGTGGGTACCAAATTCCCAAAGCGCGCAAACCAAAAACAGGAAAGCTGGGTGAGGACGCGTCCCTTGTCCGGGATTCCGGCGCCCAAAATGACGTCGAAAGCCGAAATGCGGTCCGTCGCTACGACCAGGAGCCGGTCATCCGAAATCTCATAGATGTCGCGGACCTTCCCGCGCGAAGCCAGTTTGATTCCCGGCAGGTTCGTCTCAAGAAGAACAGGTGTAGGTTTCACAGTCATAATGGAGAATTTAATTTGGACAGCGATAATTCTAAAGCATCGTCAGATGTTGTCAACGAAAAAAGCCAGCCCTCAAATGTGCTGGGTAATGCGCTATTCTATCATCAATAGGCGAGCCTGAGAAGGGATCGTTTGCGCCGCCGGATGAGGCTCCTGGCGAGGTTGTTCCCCGGAGGCGCGCCTACCGAAAACCCGCTAGGCGGGAACGGCCATGGGTTCGAGCACTTCTTCCTCAAACTTTACGGAGACCAGCTTGGAAACGCCGGGGCTTTCCATGGTGACACCGTAAATAGCGCTGGCGATTTCCATGGTCTGCTTGTTGTGCGTGATCAAGATGAATTGCGAGGTCTCGCTCATCTGGTGGATCAGCCGTGCAAATCTCCCCACATTCGTATCATCGAGCGGCGCATCAACCTCATCCAGCACACAGAAGGGGCTGGGGGTGTAGCGGAAAATCGCGATCAGCAGCGCAATCGCGGCCAGAGCTTTTTCGCCACCGGAGAGCAGCAAGACGTTCTGAAGGCGCTTGCCAGGCGGCTGGGCCACGATATCCAGGCCGCTATCGGGGTCCTCTTCATCGGTCAGGCGCAGCTGTCCCATGCCCCCGCCAAAGAGCGTCCGGAAGGATTCCGCGAAGAACGTGTTGATGGCCCGGTAGGCCTCAAGGAATTGTTGCCGTGAGAGGCGGTCGATCTCCTTGATGGCTTGTGCGGTGTCCTCAATCGAGGAGAGCA
>JBJKQF010000167.1:0-7867 GCA_046705545.1 Terriglobia bacterium | reverse complement strand
CCTCAAGGGAGCCCAGAACGATTTTTGCCGTGGTCATTACACCGCCTGTATTCCCGGCACTGATCAAACCCGCAGCTTTTCCATCACGGACAAGCCGCGCGGCAACTCGAATCGAGGAATCGCGCTTGCGCCGAAACGCCTTGGCCGCCTTGTCCTCCATGGTGATAACTTCTGAGGCATGAACAATTTCAATCTTTAGGTCATTAGCGCCACGCATCCCCAATTCGCGTTGCAGGAGATCCTGGGGACCCACCAGAATGACTTCGGCGTGGCCGGCCCGAGTTGCCTGAATCGCTCCTTCGATTTCAGGCAAAGGGGCCAAATCGGATCCCATGGCATCAACGGCGATTCGGTGCATGGCAAAAAGGGTACCGGATAATCTCGTCCCCCTCTAAGCTTGACCAAAGCCCAGCGGGGGCTTCAACTGCGTTAGACCGCTTCTTCTACCAAGATCACTTCCCGCTCGCGATAATGACCGCAGCGCGGACAAGCTTGGTGCGGCATCTTCGCTTCATGACAGTTCGGGCACTCGGAAAGGCCCTGCTTCATGAGGTGGTCATGGGCGCGTCGCCGATTGCGCCGCGCTCTGGAATGTCGTCGTTTTGGGTTCGGCATTTCAAGTTTCCTTTAAAGCAAGATCCCCTGCCGGCTTAGATTATGGCAAGGTCAAGAATTTCCCGTGGCGCCGTTTCCAACCTCCGAGGCCGGACGGCTCGGGCATCCTTTGTAAGGAAGCCCGTTTGGGTTCAGCCCTGGTTTACTCTGTTTTCTTCAAGAAAGTAAAAGGCGAATCCTCACGCTCAGTGGCACAGCTACAGCGTTCAATATTGCGATTAACCCCGCACGTTGGGCAGATGCCCGCACATTCGGGCCGGCAAATCACTTTCATGGGAACCGACAAGATCACTTGCTCGGTCACCACGTCACGCAATTGCAAACCTTCCCCAGAATAGAAGCCGACCCTCAACTCATCGGCCGCAACCTCAATCTCTTCTTCCTGGGCAATTTCGTCCATCGGCCTGTAGGCCAAGTCGAAATCCGATTCCAGCGGGTACTCCACCTGCACCAAACATCGGTCACAGGAAGCCTCGAATCGCGCTGACAAATGTCCGCGGATCCGTATCTCGGTCCCAGCTGATTCCGCCTCTGCCTCGACCTTTAGCAGCCCCACTTGGCGGAAGCCAGTCCCGTGAAAGTCGAGGGCGTCCGGTGGATAGGTCTTCGATACCGAGATTCGATGAAGCTCGAGTTCTCGGAGGGTAATCAGCACCGTGGCCTCGTTAATCCAAATATATAATTATAGCTTTCAAGCCGTCTCTGTCAAGAAACGCTGATAAAACAAGCACTTACTTTCGACCATCTAACCGGTCGGTTGGCAGCCGGCGTCTCAGCATCCATTCTCGCCGCCCGCTCACGTGAAAACCATATCGGAGGATGCAAGAGAAATAATCACAATATCCTCTTGGTCGTTTAAGATTCGAGGCATTTTGCATCGCCGGAATCCCCGGGAAACTACTCGGTAGTGGAGTCGATTGACGATGCAACTCTCGCCTTGCCCTCTGTGCTTTTCCGCTCTTTTCTGCTAGGATTCCGGTGTGAAAATAGGGCAAAGCGTAAACAAACCTTTGGCTTGGGAGATGATCCTCCCGGTACCAGCCCCTGATTCGCCAAGCTACTTCTTCCGGGCTCGAGCCTCTTCGTGAACAGGTCCTATGAAGCTTTCTCGCTAGTGCGCCGGCAACTTCCGACGGAGAAGTCCGCCTTCTGGGCGTCCGTTTTCTTCAGCTTGTCGGTTCTGACCCTGCTGTTTTCCCTGGCGGCCTCGCAGTTATTCCTGTCCGCGGCGGGTATCGCATACGCAGTTCACCTGCTTCGAAACCATCCCCGCATCTCCTTTTTGCCCATCAAGGCCCCGCTAGCTCTATTTATTGTCTGGACAATCCTTTCCACCTTTTGGGCTAACAACCCCGCTGCCGGAGGGTTCACGATTCGGAAGCTGGTCCTCTTTGTCATTTTTCTGCTGGCTGTGAACCTTATTATCGGCCTGACACACCTCGAAACCCTCTACCGGGTCTTATTCATTGAAGCAGTCGTGGCCGCCGTGTTTGCGGCCGTGCAATTTGTAATCCAGTACCGTACCGTGAGCGCCAAATATCCCCACCACATCTACCTTATGATGACGTCGTACCGCATTACCGGCTTCATGGGACATTGGATGAATTTCGGCGGGCAGCAGATGCTGGTTTTCATGATGTTGCTGGCTTTCCTGCTCCTGCGCCCCAAAACTCGCCCTCTCTGGTGGCTGGTCGCGGCGCTCATCGCGGGCTCCATTATCCTGAATTTCACGCGCGGGGTTTGGGCTGGGTGCTTTGCCGGGGCCCTTTATCTAGTGGCTCGGTGGAAACCTAAACTTCTCTGGCTCGCGCCCATTATCATGGTGATCCTGGTGTTCGGAACACCCAAAATGGTCCGCGAGCGGATTGATTCGGTGGTTCACCCATCCAAAGACACCTCCATCTCGATGCGTTTTGAAATGTGGAATGTCGGGCTGAAGATGATCCGCAAACATCCTTGGGTAGGAGTCGGCCCCAACAATATCAACGAGGACTATGTTGAATATCTCCCCCCGGGCAAGAGCCCCGATCCGGGCTATCACGGACATCTGCACAATGATTACATTCAGTTCGCTGCCGAACGCGGCCTGCCCTGCCTAGTGGCATATCTCTGGCTGATCGGCGCGCTGCTCTGGAGTTACCTGAAAATCCGCAAGCGATCGGGCGAGGGCCGTTGGATTGTGGATGGCGCGATCGCCGCCTGGCTGGCTCTGGCTCTTGAAGGCTGCTTCGAATTCAATTTCGGGACTTCCCCGGTGCTCATGATGTTTCTTTTTGTCGCTTCAACGCCCTTCATCGTAGCTCAGGCGGAGAAGTCCAAGGCGGAGCCGCAGCGCGACTGATCTTTCTTGCACTATGTCCACCAAACGCCAAATGTTCCGCAGTTCGACGGTGGTGGCGACTTTTTCCTTCCTCGGCAGCCTAACCGGCATTTTGGTCGAGATTTGCATCGCGGCGAAACTGGGCCTTTCAAAAGCTTCGGATACCTTCTACGTCGCCTATACCGTTCCCTACATCATCACCAATCTGATTTCCGCAACCGGTCAGTTTTCGCTGGTGCCGTTCTACTCCTCGCTGGAAGCGCATCACCCGGCCGAGGATATCTGGAAGGGTCTCAGCTATGCCGCCAATGTTGTTCTGTTGGGCCTGAGCGCCATCGCCGCAATAGGAGTTCTGGCGGCACCCTGGCTGATCCGGGGGATCGCTCCCGGGTTCTCTCCGGCCCAATCGCAGCTTGCCACGCACCTGGCGCGATGGCTCTTCCTGATCATCATCCCCGCCGGAGTTGCTGAAACCATCCGTTCCTTTCTTCTCAGCCAGCATCGTTTTGCCATTCCTTCCTCTGCGAATTTTTTCAGGAATGTCACAGTGGTCGCGAGCATTCTGGTGGGATTCCAACGTTACGGGTTCTACAGCATCGTCTTCGGATACCTGGCAGGTTTTCTCCTGCAATTTTCGGTGCTGGCCGGGCAGCTTCTGATTTCTTTTCCCGTCCGATACTGGGCCAGCCTGAAGGGCTCCGGGGAAGCCTTTCGAAACCTTCGAGGTTCAGGCCTTGCCCAGATGACGACCGCGGTAACTTGGCAGGGCGTGGTGATTGTGGAAAGAATCATCGCTTCCTTTTTGCCGGCAGGAACTCTCACGGCATTGGCCTACAGCGTCAGAATCATGTCTGCCCTGGCGGAGATCTTGGCAGGAAGCGTAGGCACGGCCGTGCTCCCGACAATCTCCAAGGCCTTTGCGCGGAGGGAAATGGAAACGGTGCGCAGAGTCTTTCGGGACACGCTTGAAATCGGCCTGATCTTGATCAGCCCGGCTTTCATCTTTGGCCTCTTTTTCCCGCACGCTATTATTCGGCTTGTCTTTGAGAGGGGAAAGTTTACGGCGGGAGCCACGGCATTAATGTCTCAAATTTTCTTTTATTACATGCTCAGCATCCTGGTGTATGCGGCCATCCGGGTGCTGAACTTCTATTTCTTCGCCCGCAACCAAGCTAGTTTGTTTCTCCGGCTGTCTCTGTTTCAATTCACTTTGAATATTGCGCTCGATTTCTTCTTTGTCTTCCTGCTGCACCAGGGCGCAATCGGCATTCCGTTGGGCTTGTTAACAAGCGCAGCGGCAACCTGCGGCCTGGCCGTCTATAAGAATTACGGCGACCTGCGCGCCAGCCTCGACCATTCCTTGGGTACAGTAAGTCTTAAGGTGGGCTTGAGCGCCGCCGTCTTGGCGCTGGTGCTGGCCGGAATCAAGATGGAATTTCACGCGCCACAGACGAATTTGGAAAATTTGGTTTTCCTGCTCAAAGTTGGAGTTTCAGGAACAATGACGTTCTTGGCCATGCTCTTTCTGACGAAGGCGGTGCGAATCTCCCAGTTCACGGCGTTGTGGAGCCGCCTGGAAGAGCCCTGAGCCGGGTTTACTGCGCAGGGAGATAAACCGCCCTTGTGCGGCAATAGGGATTCCAAAAAGACGAGGATCAGGGTTTAGGATTCTGGACAAATATGGCTTCCTATCGCGTGCTCGTTGTTACCAATCTCTGGCCGACCGAAGCCGACCCGGGCTTCGGCAGCTTTGTCCAGGACCAGATGGAATCGTTGCGGCCTCTGGGCGTGGAGTATGAGGTGTTCTTTGTTGATGGACGAGAGTCGCGCTGGAACTACCTGCGAGCTTACTCCGAGTTGTGGCAACGATTGCGGAATGGCCGGTTTGACTTGATCCACGCGCACTTCGGTTTGGCGGGGTTGGTAGCGCGCGGCCAGTGCCGTTTGCCGCTGGTAATGACGTTTCATGGCGACGATGTTCTGGGCCAGCCCACCCGCAGCGGGCACATCACCTTGATGGGGCGGTTCTATCAGGTTTCAAGTTTTCTGCTGGCGCCCTTAGCCTCCGCGGTGATTGTGCAGAGCCGCGAAATGGCAAAGAAGCTCACGCTGGCTCGGGCCCGGATCATCCCGTGCGGCATCGATCTCGATCTGTTCCGCCCCTACGGGCTCGAAGAGTCGCGGAGGACTCTGGGGCTCGATCTTGGCAGGAAATACGTCCTGTTCGCGTACAATATCGCAGAGCAGCGGAAGCGCTTCGATTTGGTTGAAGCGGCCGTGGCCGTGGCCCGGAAGCAGATTCCTGAGCTTGAAATTCTCCACGTGCGGGGCAAGCCGCACAGCGACATGCCGCTCTACATGAGTGCGGCAGACGTCCTGGTGGTCTCCTCACTTGCCGAGGGCGGGCCGCTCGTGACCAAAGAAGCCATGGCAACCCAGTTGCCGGTTATCACCGTAAACGTTGGCGATGCGGTTGACTTGATTCATGAGGACGACGGAAACTTTCTGGTGGAGCGGGATGCGCTGGCAATCGCGGAAAGAATCGTGCAGGTCTGCCGAAGCGGGAAACGGGGCAGCGGGCGGGAGAGATTGATCCCTTACTCGATGCCCATGACTGCAAAGAAAATCCTAGATGTTTATGAGAGCGTCCTGGGAAGCAAAGCCTCCCGGAACGCGGTTGCTGCTTCCGAAACCGACAGCGGAACGAAATAGACTGAATCCAAAATGAGCCCAAACCCATCCAAGGACCTCCTGAAGAATTTCAGCCGCGAATCGCGGCGCAGGAAATTCCAACTCTTCGGTAAGGTTTTCCAGCCCGGGGCGGGCGACCTCATTCTGGACGTGGGAGCGTCCGGCCAGCCGTTTACGGGGTATACCTTTGAGGACTACTACCCCTATCCGGACCGAATCGTGGCGGGCGGTGTTGACCCGAGGGAAATCCAAGACGCGCGGCGCCTTTATCCCAAAGTGCGGTACACGATGTTCGACGGCCGGGCGCTTCCCTTCCCCGACCAATCGTTCGACATCGTCTTTTCCAACGCCGTGATCGAACACATTATCGGTCCTGGCCAGCAAGAGCGCTTTGCCCGTGAAATCATGCGCGTCGGCAAAAGCTGGTTTGTGACGACGCCCAATTACTGGTTCCTCTTCGAAAGCCATTATCACCTGCCCTTCATTCACTTCCTGCCGCGCGAGATGCAACGCTGGTACAATCGCCTGCTCGGCTCGGCAATCGCCAAAGGCACGATTCAGGACCTGGCTCTGCTCTCGGCGCGGGGTTTGCAACGTTTGTTCCCGTCCAGCCGCGTGGTCAAAATGCGCGTGACTTTCTGGCCGGAGACACTGGTGGCTTATTCAGTCGAACCGGGCCGCATCTCCGTTGGCAACAAAAGCTAAACTCTCATGTGTGGAATCTGCGGCATATTCAATTACGGAATTCAGCAGCCGGCCGACCGTGGGCAACTTGAGCGCGCCGCGCGCGCCATGGCGCACCGCGGCCCGGACGATGAAGGATTCTATCTGGACGGCCCGGTCGGCTTGGGCAATCGCCGCCTCAGCATCATTGACCTTTCCGGGGGGCACCAACCCATCTCCAATGAGGATGGAACCCTTTGGGTTACGTTCAACGGTGAAATCTACAATTACCGCGAGTTGCGCCAGGAGCTGGAAAGCCACGGCCACCGCTTCCGCACCGCCTCAGATACGGAAGCCATCGTGCATCTTTACGAGCAGTACGGGCTTTCTTTCCTGGAACATTTGCGGGGAATGTTCGGATTTGCGCTGTGGGACGGGCGCCAGCGGCAACTGGTGTTGGCGCGCGACCGTCTGGGCGTAAAGCCACTTTACTATCTCGCAGAATCCGGGCGGCTGGCATTTGCCTCCGAGCTGCGCTCCCTGCGGGCGCTGGCCCGCGAACCGCTCCAAGTTGACCCCCAGGCGATCTATGACTTTTTTGGTTTCCGGTACGTTCCGGCTCCCAACACCTTCTATCGCAATGTAAGCAAGCTGCTCCCCGGCCATTTTTTGGTCGCGGACCAGAAGGGTGTCCGGCAGCAGTGCTACTGGGAGCTTCCGGCTGAAGACGCCGACCCGCGTTCTCCGGAGGAATACGCCTCGCAAGTTCTTGAATGCCTCCGCGAGTCCATCCGCTTGCGCCTGATCTCTGACGTGCCTTTGGGAGTGTTCTTGAGCGGCGGCGTGGACTCCACCGCGGTGGTCGCCATTATGTCCGAGCTGGGCGTCCGGCCTCTGCGGACTTTTTCCGTCGGATTTGATGAGCCGGAGTACAGCGAATTGCCTTACGCCCGGCGCGTCGCCAAGCGCTTCCGGACGGATCACACCGAGGTCGTCGTCCGCCCGCAGTCCCTGGCGGACGAGATCGAGCGCCTTGTGGGATTTCGCGACGAACCCATCGCCGAGCCCACGGACGTGGCTCTCTATCATATGGCTCGCAAGGCCGCGGAAAGCGTCAAGGTGGTCCTGGCGGGCGAAGGCAGCGATGAATTGTTCGCCGGTTACCCCAAATACGCCGCGGACCGTTTGTCGGGCTTGGTCTCCGCATTCCCTCAAGAAATTACCCAGACCATTGTTCGATGGCTGCCCTACCGGCAGAGGCGGGCCAAGCTGGCGCTTGAAACCCTGGCGATTCCCGACCAGGCCGAGCGTTCTGCAACCTGGTTTGCATCCTTCTCACGCCAGGAGCGCGAGGCGCTTTTCTCACCCGATTTCCTGGCGCAGGTGGACGTGGCGCATCCCGCGCGGGTCTTCGCGCAATATCTCGAGCAGGTCCGCGACCAAAAAATGGCCGGGGAGCAGCTTGCTTACATTGCGATAGAAGGTGTTGGGAGCCGGAACGTACCGGAAACCAAAAAAGTCATAGATCGCCTGGGGATCAACCTGGAGCGGTTCGCGGGCCAGCGCCCGCAGGGCTGT
>JBJKQF010000166.1:0-12190 GCA_046705545.1 Terriglobia bacterium | reverse complement strand
GATAACCGTAGCTTCGCCGGACCTGCTGCAATCCTAGCTCCTCAATCAACTCCTCCAAACGCTCGCGTCTCTGGTGGGCGGTCATCGGTAGAGTCTCCAACACCGCCAGGATGTTTTCTTCGACCGTAAGTTTCCTAAAAATCGAGGGTTCCTGCGGAAGGTAGCTAATTCCGCTCCTGGCCCTCAAATACATGGGCAAGGAGGTGATGTCCGCCCCGTCCAGGAGAACTTTGCCGGAGTCCGCGCTGATGAGACCTACGATGATATAGAAAGAAGTGGTCTTCCCCGCACCGTTCGGACCCAGCAAGCCGACCACTTCCCCCTGAGAAATGCTAAGGCTGATGTTATCAACAACTTTCCGGCCTTTGTAGGATTTGCTGAGGTCAACTGTTGAGAGTGTATGCATGGTCGCTCATTGCGCGACTCGGTGCTTGGAGACCGAAGGAGAAGTGCGACTACCGTCAACAAGCAACCTATCATTGTGAGTAAAGAAAGTCAATCGCTGGCCGCTCGTAAAGCCTTTCTGTGCATCATAAAGCCTCGGCGGCCCGCCAGTCATGACAATCTTGCCCAGCTTTGCGTCGTAGGTGGCGCGGTCCCCCTTGGCATACCTCCGGGGCTGGGTGACCAGAACGTGCCCCGTGGCAACTGCGCGCTCGATCTGGGACCCACTTTGAGAGCCGCTGCTCGCAAAATAGACTTCCAGACGGTCAGCCTGAAGCAGGCTATCTTCGGTATCCATCGCCACATGGCCCGTATAAAGCGCTTTGTGGCCCGAGTCAAAGTAATCAAGCCGGTCCGCCGCGATGGTGATGGAATGCGAGCCGAACCCACCCCCCTTGCCGTGGCCCGATGCCGGAAGAGAAGGTGACTGCAAGTGGGAAGTCACCACGCGCGAGTTTGAGCTCAACCGTCCCTGATTCTTGTAAACATCGAGCGAGGCGGACTCCAATACGTCCGTTCCCCGCCAGGCTCTTACATGGCCCTCATAGTGAACAACCTGGGCGTTCCGGTCGGCAGTCATGCGGTCCGCCACTACATTGGTGGGCAGTGAAGAACCCTTTTGAGTCTCAAAATGGACGGACTGTACGTGCCCGATTCCCTCTGCCGAGCCGGAATCGACTTTTAGAATAATCTGGTCAGCTTGAGTGCGCGTTGTTTGGTCCCAAACCTTGGGATGGCCTGACAAGACAAGCACCTGTTCGGGCATTGAATCGTGGGCTTTTTCCGCCTCCGCGTGCATCTCGCCATTTTGAAAACGGAAATCCCCCCATTGTTCAACCGACCGGAGCGTCTCCGTGCCCGGGTCAAAGACAGCCAGCAAGCGCTGTGCGCTGGCCACGGAGGGATTCTGATTGGAAGCGCCAGGAGGAGCTGCAAAAGTAATTTGTGTTCCTCCGTCTCCATTGAGCGTCTTGAGATGGCTTTGCCGGTCAAAAACCATCGAGAACCGGTTGGCAGTTGCCTTCCGCCAGCCCTCCTTCGGACTCTCAGGGGTTAGTGTTATGGTTCCAGGGCCCAGTGTCTCTGCGTCACGCAGGCTCTTCCCTCCACGATGAAACGCAAACCGCAGCGCGTCCGTCGCCAGCTCTTCCCGGGATACTTTTGCACTGAAAGCTGCCGATTGGGCCGAGAAGTTTTTCGGCCGTTTGGGCTGGGCAAACGTCAGGCGAACTTGCCCCATAACCTTCCCGCCGACCGGAATTTGGGATGGCCCCGAAAAATTCATCTGCGCCTCATGGCCCTCCAGAATCGCCACCGTCCCATCCTCCCGGGATTCTCCTCGCACGTGGCCGTTCGCCACGAGCTTTCGCAGCGCGCCGGTCTCCGGATCAAGCTGTCCCTTCAACAGATCGGCATCCAGGATATATTTCTGCCGGGGGCTATGAGCAGTTGCGCGGACCTTCCCATCCAGCTGAATCTCCGCAATGCGATTGCGCGCGCTCAGAGTGACATGGCCCTGTTTGGCCTTAATGACGCGGGCTCCCTGGCGGACCTCCACCGGTCCGGATAGCTCCGCCTTCTTGCCAGAATCGTCATAGCGCAGGTTGCTGGAGGAAAGCTGGATTGGCGGTTCACCATGCCGTTTTTGGGCAGGCTGGAAAACTGCCTCCACCTCATGGTCCAAAACGATTTGCCCCTTGCCGGCGTCGTAGCTCAATCCGACAGCGGAACCCATGACGTCTCCCAGGCGAAAACGAACAGCCGTCCCGCTTTCAACGAGGTTGGAATGATCCCGGGAGGTTACTTTGGAGGTTTTGATAAAAACAGAGTGCGGGTTCGAAGCCGCCTCAGAAAGCATCTCCTCATTCCCCGCCGGAACGCCACCGGCCAGGGAAAGCTGCTTGGGAGCGTTCAGAATCAATTCCGCGTCCCCAGGAATCGAAAGATTGTTTGTTACGGGGTCGTAAACGCCCTGGGCAGTTCGGAGAACGTCAAAACGCTTTCCAGAGTGGCCGTAGAACTCCACATCGACGTCCTTCAACAATGTCGTGCCACCCTGCTTCATGGCAAGCGTCCGGGCGGCATGAATGGTGAAGACTCGCTGCCCGCCGTCCGAGCGGGTAAATGTGAATCCGGAGAGCTGCTGTTTGACGTTCTGGGGGAGTTCCGGGGGGCGCAGCAGATTTTTCTGCTTCCGCGAGGTGTCCAACCAATAGGTCACCGCCACAATACCAAGGGTTACAAGCAGGCCGCCCGCCACCAGGGAGCGGATCCAGAAGCCCCGGCGCGCCCGCCGCTGGACTTCCCTTTCCAGGTTGTTCCGTCTGTTCTCCACCTATACGATTTTATACCCCGCCGGGACTTCTTTGCTCCGCCTTCTTTAAGCCTACTCCCCGGCGTCGGCACGCAGATCTTTGATGATCAGTTGCAGAGAGGAAGTTCCTTGGTAGGTGTTCTCACCCAAAGTAAACGCCAAGTCCAGGAACTCCCCGGGCTCTGGCAGCCCGGCCCGCCCGCCCTGATTCCAGCCGAGAGCGTCGAAAATCCGAGATCCCTTCCCCACCTTGAGTTTGAGGTGCTTTTTTCCTACCACTTGCGGAGCCATCGCCAAGTGCAGTCCCCGGGCCACAAATACGGGCGTGGGATTCCCCAGTCCGAACGGCTCCATCTTCCGGACTTCTTCATAGAGCCGCCAATCCACTTGTTCCAGATCGATTTCAACGTCCACACGCAAAAGAGACTCGAGATCCTCAGGTGACAGAGTTCCACGCGCATAGGCCTCAAATCGCCGGTCCAACTCCCCGATCCGCTCGGCAGGCAGCGTGAATCCGGCCGCGGCGGCATGCCCCCCAAAACGCTCGAAGAGATCCTGCGAGTCGGTAAGAGCGTTCAGGAGATGGAAGTTTGAAATCGACCTTCCCGACCCCTGCCCGACGCCGTCCTCCACGCCGATCACCAGGGTGGGCCGGTAACGGCGTTCCACCACACGCTGAGCAACGATTCCAAGCACTCCCCGGTGCCAGCCCTCCCCCGCAAACACCAGGGCATAGCGGTCAGCGAGTTCCTGGTGTGATTGCAGGGTCTCCTCGATTTCGCTCAGAATGGACTCCTCCACCCGCTGTCGCTCCGCGTTGAGATCTTCCAGGCTCAGAGCGATTTCGCGCGCTCTTGCCGGGTCAGTGGTCCTAAGCAGATCGATCACCGCTCGGGCGTCTTCCATGCGCCCGGCTGCGTTCATGCGCGGGGCGACGCGGAAAGCAATATCCCCGGCGGAGGGCGTTTTGCAGCTGAGCCCTGCCACTTCCATCAATGCGTTAAGCCCCGCCTGCACCGGTTGCCGCAAGCCCGCGAGTCCAAAGCTGGCAATAACCCGGTTTTCTCCGATCAGGGGAACAACATCCGCAATGGTACCGATCGCCACCACCTTCAAATAGGAGCGAAGAACCGCCTCCGGCATTTCAGGCCCGAGCAGCGCCTGCACCAGCTTGAAAGCCACTCCCACGCCGGACAAGTTCTTGTCCGGGTACTGACAGTCCGTCCGCCGCGGGTTGAGGATCGCCACGGCGTCGGGGAGCGAGGTCTTCGGCAGGTGGTGATCCGTAATGATGCAATCAATCCCCAACTCGCGAGCTCGCGCCACCACTTCGTGCTCGCGAACGCCCGTATCCACGCTCACCAGGACTGTGTGCCCTTCCGCCGCTGCCTGCTCCACCACGGGCAAGCGCATACCGTAACCATCCCGCAAGCGGTGAGGGATATGAACGTCCACACAGGCACCCAGCGACCCGAGAGCTGCCAACAACACCACCACAGCGGTGGTACCGTCAACGTCGTAGTCTCCGTAAATCAGAATCTTTTCTTGGTCCGCGATGGCACGCCGCAAGCGCGCCACCGCAGTTTCCATCCCTGCCATCTGGAAGGGATCGTGGAGCTGCGACAGGCTGGGGTTCAGAAATTGCTGCGCGGCCGAAAGGTCTGTGATGCCGCGAATCGCCAACAGGCGGCCGACAAGCGGAGAGACGCCCAGTTCGCGGGCCAGTTCTTCCGCCGTTTCTGTTTCTGCCGATGCCAGTTGCCAGCGCATGATCGCGCAACATCGTGACAGGTTCGCGCGGTGCTTGCAAGTTCGATGGCGGGACGATCCGTCGATATCGGGGCGTGCCGCGGAGCAGCTATCGCAAGACGAGGCCGGTAATGTAAACGGGATTTTGAACCGCTGTAACGCCGGGAAAAGGCTATTTCACAATGCCTTCACCGGCCAGCGCGATGTTGTCGCGAGTGCTGTTCTTGACGAGATACATGGCCTCGTCGGAGAGGTGCAGAAGCTCGCGCCGCGTGCGGGCGTCAGCCGGAAAGCTGGCGATCCCGAAACTCGCCGTCAGCTTGACGTTGAGGCCCTCTTCGACAAAAAACTTCCGGGAGTTCAATAATTCCCTGAGGCGGCGCACCACCATGAGGGCATTGTGCTTGGAGGTTTGCGGCAACAGGACTACAAACTCGTCCCCGCCATACCGGAAGGCGTAATCAATCAAGCGGAGATGGCCTTTGATCAAGTCTCCGACAAGCCAGAGGAGTTTGGAACCCAGAAGGTGGCCGTGGGTATCGTTGACCAGCTTGAAGTGGTCCAGGTCAATGAAAACCACAGAAAACTCGTAGCCGTAGCGTGTGGAACGGTAAATTTCTGCGTCCAATACGAAATTGAGATGGCGGGCGTTATAAAGGGCGGTGCAATCGTCGGTGATCGTTAGCTCGTGAATGCGTTTCACGTACCGCGCATTTTCAAGCGCGATCGCCGCATAGTCCGCAAGGTTCTTGAGCATTGGAATGTCTTCCTCGCGGAAGCGCGACTTGCTCGATGTATTCACAAGTTCAATGACGCCCAGAACATTTTGCCGTCCCTTCACCGGCACGCAGACGATGGAGCGGGCATCGGGATGAGTTGCTTCGTCCCTTTTGACCAGTCGCCGGGGGTCTGTGGCAATATCTTCCACTAGCACCGGTTCCCCGTGCTCGGCTACCCATCCGGCAATCCCCTCCCCAATCTTGACTCGAATGTCCTTGAGCTGATTGGCGTTCGTTCCGATCGCCATTTCGTAGTAAAGATCGCGGGCCTTTTCATCAAGCATCAGCAAGGACCAGGTGTCCGGCTGAAGAAAGTCACTGATCTTCTCCATGATCGTCTGGAGAATCTTTTGGAGATCGAGGGTCGACGCAAGGGCTTTTCCCACCTCGTGAAAAAGCGAAAGGCGTTCGAGCTGCTTTTTAAGCTCCGCGATTTCGTCGTTGCGTTGCGTCATGAGAAGCACGTGCTCTGGACCCCGGCTTGGTCTACCCACTATTAAACAGGACCTCGAGCCTTTTCAATATTCTTTTTCGGCCGTTCCAGGCAAATGGGTTAGCCTAAGTATTCGCGCCCCGGTCCGCTTTTATGCCCCGCTTCTCCTGGAAGGCGGCCTATAACGATTGACAGTTGTGTTGGCACGGAAATATCATTAGATGCAATCGGCATGGGGAGGGCGGAAACAGAGACTGTCCTAATGGGTTCATTCGGCGATAACCTTCGGCGTGAAAGAGAGATGCGAGGCGTGACATTGGAGGAAATCTCCGTCGCCACGAAGATCAGCGTCCGCTTCCTTAAATCCATCGAAAACGAAGACTTCTCCAAGCTGCCGGGAGGGCTGTTTAACCGCAGCTTTATCCGGGCTTACGCCCACTACCTGGGACTCGAGGAAGAGTCCCTTCTCGCAGAATATCAGCTTGCCGCAAAGGCCAAGGGAGAGGTTGACCTCGCGCGTTTGTCATTTCCTGCCTCGCGTACCGTGCGCACCCGCGGTTCTCGTTCCACCTGGGTAGGCGTGGGCGCGGCCGTCGTGCTGCTACTGGCCGGCTACGGCCTGTGGCGATATTCGCGCGGCTCGGCCACAAGCACTGCACAGACCAGCAGGCAGGATTCAGCGCAGAAAAAATCTCCCAGCCCCGCCGTCGTCACCGCATCTCCCCAGGCGGCCTCCACGAAACCCGCAACTGCTTCTTCCCAGAACCCCAAAGCCACTGTCTCCAGCACACCAACCAAGAAGTCTCCGACCGTGCCCACCGCGGCTGCAGCTGCAACGGTTGGCCAGGCGGTTGCTCCAACACAGCAGGAGCCGAACCCCGCCTACGCAAACAGTTTGGTCCTCCAGGTTACCGCCACGGAGAGTTCCTGGATTGCGGTTGATGCCGATGGCAAAACCGTAATGCAGGGCCTTATTGGTCCCAATGAGTCCAAAACCTTTAAAGCCAAGGAATATATTGACTTCATGACCGGAAACGCCCGCGGCGTGGTCCTCAATTTGAACGGACGCACGCTCAAGCCCTTGGGGCGAGAGGGCGAGGTCAAGTCAGTCCATCTGACCTGGGATGATGTAAAGAATCATAGGTCTCCCTAAGGAGAGCCGATTTCTGCGACATCACTCAGCACCCGATCGAGCATACGGGCAAGCCTTTTGGACGTGGACTCACCTGCTTTGAGCACTTCCTCATGGCCCAGCGGGCGCCGGGCAAGTCCGGCAGCGCGATTTGTGATGGCCGCAACAGCAAGCACCCGCAAGTTCATCTGCCGAGCAGCGATGACTTCCTGGACCGCGGACATTCCAACAGCATCCGCGCCCAGCGTCTTAAGCGCCCGAATCTCCGCCGGTGTTTCGTAGTTCGGCCCCACGTCCGCCGCATATACCCCTTCGATGTACTTCAACCGTAGCGCCTTTGCGGCTTTGCGAGCCAGCCGCCGCAGCGGCAGGTCGTAAGCGGCGCTCAGGTCCACAAACCTGCTTCCCCAACGTTCATCTGCCGCCCCCACCAACGGGCTTGCCCCCTGGAGGTTCAAGTGGTCGGAGAACACCATCAAGCTACCCGCGCTGGCTCGTTGAGTAATTCCACCGGCCGCGCAGGTCACGACCAGAATCCTGACGCCCGCCAGGCCAAGCGCTCGCACCGGAAAGACCACTTCCTCAGGAGTATAGCCTTCATACAAGTGCACGCGGCCTTCCAGAATCGCTACCCGCGCCTTGCCCCAGCGGCCCACATGCAGCGTTCCCGCGTGGCCTTGCACCTCCGGGCACGGAAAGTGCGGAATGCGGCGATAGGGAATGCTAACCCGGTCTTCAATCTGCTCCACGACTTTCCCAAGCCCCGACCCGAGAACAATTCCCACGTGCGGAAACTCCCCAACGCGGCGCCGCAGATAGCTTGCCGCCTTCAGAGCTTGCTCGTAATCAGGTTGTCTTGATGAAGCCATATGGGGACAGGGAACCGGCGGCGCGAAGGTTAGTGAATCAACAATCCCACAATGGCCGCGGAGAGGTAATTCGCTAAAGTGCCGGCCAACAACGCCCAAAATCCCAGCCGCGCCAGGTCCCGCTTGCGCGAAGGCGCCAGAGCACCGATGCCGCCAATTTGGATGCCGATGGAAGCGAAGTTTGCAAATCCGCACAGAGCGTAGGTGGCAATCGTAAACGAGCGCGCGGCAATATGGCCCTTCAGCGGGCCCAGCAATGAATAGGCCACGAATTCGTTGAGCACCACCTTGGTGGCCAGCAGATTGCCTACCGCGCGAGCGTCATGCCAGGGCACGCCCAACAGCCAAGCTACGGGCGAAAGAGAATAGCCAAAGATCGTTTGCAGGCTGGTATGGAACAAGCCCAGCGCGCCATTGCCCAGCCCGATAAGGGCGATAAAAGCAATCAGCATGGCCCCCACGTTGGCCGCTAGAAAAAGGCCGTCAATCACGCCGTGCGAAATGGCGTCCAGCACGTTGACGTACCTCTTCTCAAGCGCCAGAGTCAACTCGCCGGCAGTCTGCGGCGTCTCGGTCTCCGGCATCAGCATCTTGGAGATCAGCATGGTCCCCGGAGCCGTCATCACAACAGCAGTCAGAAGGTGCCGCGCCTGGGCCCCAAACAGGATGTAGGCGCCGAGCACCGAACCGGCAATGTGCGCCATGCCTGCTGTCATCACAGTCATCAGCTCAGACTGTGTGAGCTGGTCCAGGAAAGGCCGGATCACCAGCGGAGCTTCGGTTTGTCCCATGACGATGCTGGCCGCAACTTCCAGGGATTCCGCCCCGCTCGTGCCCATCAGCTTGAACATCACCCTCCCCGCCAACATCACCAGAGCCGGAAGGATCCGCAGGTAATAGAGCAGCGCAAAAAACGACGCAACGTAAATGATGAGGGGCAGCGCCTGGAAGGCAAACACCATCCCCAGGCTGCCCTTGGGGTCTCCTAATGGTCCGAAAACAAATTTAGAGCCTTCGAACGCGAAGTGCAGGAACCACACCACTCCGGCGGAGGCTTTGCTGAGCAACCAGTAGCCAGCCTCTGTGCGCAGGACAAACAGGGCGATGGCAAACTGCAATGCTAGACCCCAGCCCACAATGCGCCAACGGATCAATTTGCGGTTGCGCGAGAGTGCGTAACAGGTTCCAAGAATCGCCGTCACTCCCAGAAATGAAGCCAGGTGGTTCAATCAAAGTCTCCCTGTATATGATTCCCGTGCCAGCCGATGTTCAGCCCCGCGTCTTATATCGCATGCTTTTGGTTTCTGGGCCGTACCGCGGCACCAAAAGGATGTCCGACACTATAATGTGGATTCCTCAATTGGGAAAGCCCGGAATTGAAATTCTAAGCCACCTCGCCTACCAAGAATCCGGACCTTATGAGATGATCTTCCGGACGCGGGGCTGCGATAAAGGCAACTTATTCCACGATATGGTTGGGAGGAAAGCTATCGATGTCGACTTTTTCAAAAGACTGCCTCAAGGATAAAGCTATTTTGATCACGGGAGGTTTGGGCGCCATCGGACGCGTGATCGTGAGCCGTCTCCTGGAGTTCTCCGCTTCCGTGGCAGTCAATGACGTGCTGCCCGAGGACGAGGCAAACCAAGCAATCGAGGCGGCGGGATGGAATCCATCGCATTGCGCTTACTTCCGCGCTGATATCACCGAGCCGTCGGAAGCTCAAGGTCTTGTGGATGCAGCTTGCGCGCGACTGGGGCGGCTGGATGTGGCGCTCTGCCACGCCGGCATGACCAAGAGTTGCCCCATTCTGGACGTTACCCCGGAAGCCTGGGACACAACGATGAACCTGAATCTGACGGGAGCTTTCCTGGTGGCGCAGGCGGCAGCCCGGGCCATGGTGGCGCAGGGAAAGGGAGGCAAGATCGTTTTCACATCATCTTGGGTGCAAGATGTTCCCTGGCCCGAGATTACACCCTACAACGTGTCAAAAAGCGGCATGAAAATGCTGATGCGCGGCATGGCTCGTGAGCTGGCCGCGAAGGGCATCCGGGTGAACTCTGTGGCGCCGGGCATCGTGGCCGTGGGTCTCGCCAAACGGCAGTGGGATACGGAGCCTGACTACCGGCGCAGGGCTGAAAAAGCCATTCCGCTAGGCGCCATGCAGCCCCCGGAATCGGTGGCTGATGCAGTGGTCTTTTTGTCTTCTTCCGCCTCGGACTACATGACGGGCGCCACCGTGCTGGTGGACGGCGGGTGCGGACTCTATCCGATGGACTGATCCGCGGACAGGAACCCAAGCTTTTAGGACAGCCAGATGCGCTACGCTGTGGCTGCCGCGGCCGTTACCCGATTCGCCTTCCAAAGCTGCACGTACGGTTCAAGCTCGCGCATCATGCTCGCAAAACGCTCGATGCGCAGTGACTGGGCCCCGTCGCTCATGGCCTTTTCCGGCGTCGGATGAACCTCTACGATCAAGCCGTCCGCACCGATTGCTACCGCGGCGCGTGACAGCGCCGGGACCAGGCTATGCTTTCCGGTCGCGTGGCTGGGATCGAGAATAACCGGCAGGTGGGTCAACTCATTGAGCAGCGCGACGGCGGTAATGTCGCAAGTGTTGCGCGTGGCGGTCTCAAAGGTCCGGATGCCGCGCTCGCAGAGGATCACATTAGGGTTGCCGTGAGCCGTGATGTATTCGGCGGACATCAGCAGTTCCTTAATGGTGGAGCTCATGCCGCGCTTCAGCAGGATGGGCCGCTGGCATTTCCCCAGCGCCTTGAGGAGCGCGAAGTTCTGCATGTTGCGAGCCCCCACTTGCATGACGTCCGCATACTCAGCGACCATCTCGACGTGCTGCTCGCTCATGACTTCCGTCACGATGGCCAGCCCGGTTGCTTCCCGCGCCTTGGCCAACAGCTTGAGCCCTTCAAGCTCCAGTCCCTGGAAATCGTAAGGTGAAGTGCGGGGCTTAAAGGCGCCGCCTCTTAGAACCTTGGCGCCGGCTGCCGCCACGCCTTCCGCGGTCCGGAGAATCTGCTTCTCGTTTTCCACCGAGCACGGACCTGCCATGACCACGAAGTCCTCACCACCAATTTCCGCGCCGTCTAACTTGATGCGAGTGCGCTCCTTCTTGTACTCCCTGCTGACAAACTTGTAGGGAGCAGAAATGCGCACGGCGTTTTCCACGCCGGGCATCGCTTCCAGGGATTCCAGGCAGGCCGTAACATCGCCCACACCCACGGCCGCGATCACCACGCGCTCTTCCCCTTCGATCGAATGCACTTTGTAACCATAGTCCTGGATCCGCTCGCACACGCTGTCGATCTCCTCCCGGGTGGCGTGAAGCCGCATGGAAATAATCATGGCTTATCTCTCCTCCAGAATGAAAAAGCCCACTCCAAGCGAGTGGGCTGGCTTTCCGAACTTGATTTTCCTGGTCAGGCCAACGCCACTCTAGCGCTCTGGAGTAAAACCCCAGTAAGCGTAGATAAAGCTAAACGCGTTGGTGTAATAAGCCCGAACCATCGGTTAGAACTATATCCCAAAAGCGACCACGCTGCAACCCAATCTTCACTGCCATGCAAGGAAATCAGACCGCGCAATTGCCCTCTATTCAAGGGTACATCAGGCTTCCGATGGCCTTTTCTCGACCTCCTTCTTGGCCACCGTAGTCCCTGCCAGCCTGTCTCCCAAGCGCTCGTCCTTCACCCAGAGGAAAACGCCTTCAATCAGGGCAATAATCCCCGAGACAGCCAGGGAAACCTTCGTGCTGATCATGGGCACCATCAATAGGGCCGGCCCGATGGCAAAAGGAACATTGCGCAAGATACGCTCTTTGAGGTTCGAGGAAGAACCATCCCCTTTCACAACCCGAAGCTTCAGAGCCATCTTGCCCAGGCTGTTACCGGTGATATCGCGCAGCAGCCAGTAGTCCAGCAAAACGATCCCCAGCAGCACGTTGCCGACGATCGGGATCCAGCCGAGTGCGTAGCTTGCCACAATCGCCGGCATAACATCGATGAAGAAGGCGATCGCGCGGAGCACTGCATTGGTGTCCACACGCGCTTTAGGCGCGGGAGTCTCCGGCCTAATCTCGGCCCCACACTTCGGGCAGGTTTTACCTTCAATCTCGGCGCCACAAGTCGGACAGACCATCATCACCTCCGGGCAAGTGCGAATAGAACCAAGGGATTGTTCGCAAAGATACGTCCAACCCCTTCTTTAAAGGGAAGACTACGCGCAATCCGCAAGAACGCTTCCACTAGTGAACGTCATCATCTACTTTTGGCGCGGTACCTTTTCGATAAAACATAAACCGACACGGCTTTGCATCTTTGGCAAGCGTTTCAGGACGCCTGAATTCCATATCCGTTCTATCCTGAATAGCCTTATAGCCCGTAATGTCATGATCGCATCCGAGCGGGGCCAGTTCCGGGATGGTCAGCCGGGCAATTTCACAATTGCGGCACCGG
>JBJKQF010000165.1:0-6282 GCA_046705545.1 Terriglobia bacterium | reverse complement strand
GCGCTCTGGAGCGCCATAATGAGGCCGACGAAGAAACTGATAAGCGAGACGATGGGAATGGCTTCCACGCCCACCGCCATCGCCTGGTGAAAAGCCCGCCGGGGACGCAGTCGCTGGCCTCGGAAGGGGCCCACCAGAATGATGTAGGCCGACTCGCCCGCCAGCCGAGCCAGTGCTCCAACGTACGCCAGGCACTTCAGCGTTTCCAGGCCGGCGCGATCCGGCAGCGCCGTGATCTTCTCAAAAATCTTCAACCCCACGAGCTCCCGGAGTGCCGCCGTTGGTCAGCCCTGGCGCCGTCCGCCTTCAAAGCACTGCGGACGGCAGCGGGGCCGCGCGCCATCAGACCTGAAGGGCCTCTTCTTCGGTCTCTCGAATCTCAAAAATCTTGGTCAGGCGGGTCAGTTGCAAAACCTCCTGGACGGTCTTGTTGAGGCCGAACAGAACCAATTGCTTCCCCGTGTTTCGCGCCTCCTTCAGCACCTCGACCAGGGAGGCGATCCCCGAACTGTCGACGTAACGCACCTCGCGCAAATTCACCACCAGGCGCTGCGTCGCCTTCAAGGACTCAAGCAGTGTTTTGCGCAAGCCGGGTGAAGTGCCCATATCAATGTCGCCGGTAACGTCAACGATGGTGGTTCCGGGCCGCTGGCGAGTCGCGATTTTCATCGGCTATTTCCTTGCGCTTGCGGGATGGCGGTTCAGTCCTGCCTTGCCGTTGCGGGCAGCCGCTTCTTCAGGCACAGCCGGTTCCGCCCATCCAATGGTTCGTAGCGAACCTCGTCCATAATCTGCCGGATGAGATGCGTGCCGCGACCGCCGAGAGCCACCGCGTCCAATGGCTGACCGCAAAATTTGGCCGGGTCCGCGGATTCGCCGCAATCGGTGAAGATAAATTCCAGACAATCCGCGTGGGCCTGACAGTTGAGTTCGATTTCCTGATCGCAGCGGTTCTTGTAGGCGTGCCGGATCACGTTGCTCAGCGCCTCGTCGATGGCGAGCGCGATGCTTCGGCACTTTTCGTCTTCAAAACCCCAGATGGCCGCAAACTCCGCGACCGCGCTACGAACCACGGCCAAGAGGCGCGGATCGCTGGGCATGCTCATCTGAAACTTCAGGGGCCTGCCCAGCCCCGGGTTCGGCTGGAATTGAGACGTGGTTTCCTTGTCGCAGCCCATCCCCACTCCGATTGTCTTCCTGGAAGCTGACGGTATCATACCCATCTTTGCGCTGATGGGTCAACGCCGCAGGTCTTCTCAGTATCTTATGGATGCCGGAGGGGTTTCTTTGGGTACGTGGTTTTGGCAGGGAACACCCCGAGGTGCTTTCGCGCACAACGAAAGAGTCAGGGAATCTCTTTTAAGGTTACAAATGAGCGTTGCTGAGACGGGGCGCTCGGTTCCTAATCCGGCAGCGGCAGCTTAGACATCAGGCCGCCGTCCACAACCACCGCGGTTCCGGTCATATAAGAGGCCAGCGGAGAAGCAAGGAAGAGCGCGACGTTGGCAATATCCCGCGGCACTCCAAGGCGCTGCAAGGGGATCTTGGTGCTCAGCTCTTCGAGGAAGCCCTTCGGATCGTCCATTCCCTGAACCGTACGATCCATCATGGGAGTGCTGATGCAGCCCGGACAAATGCTGTTCACCCGAATTTGGTATTGGCCCAGGTCGCGCGCCAGATCCCTCGACATACCCAGGATGCCCGCCTTCGCCGCCGCATAGGCGGCAATCCTGCCCGTGGTGGCCAGCGCCTGAACCGATGCGGTATTCACGATGCACCCGCCGCCCGCTTTGATCATATGCGGAACCACCTGCCGCGCGCAGAGATAGACGCTCTTCAAGTTCACCGCCAATTGCCGGTCCCATTCATGGCCTTCGATATCCAGGAAATCCTTATACAACTCGATCCCTGCAACGTTGACCATCACATTCACGGGTCCGAGCGCCTTCACAAGGTCCCGGAAGGCTCCCGCAACGCTTGCTTCTTCTCCAACGTCGGCGTGAAAAGCCTGGGCCTTGCCGCCGTTCTTTTTAATTGTCTGAACCGTCTCTTGCGCTCCGGCAAGATTGATGTCCAGAGCCGCAACGCTTGCGCCATGCTCGGCAAACGCTTCTGCCGTCGTCCGGCCGATGCCCGCTCCCGCTCCCGTCACCACAACGACTTTTCCGCTAAAGTCCACTTGCCCCTCCTTCTCCGGCGCTTGAGCCCCGGCCGAGCTGGCCACGCTGCAAGGTCTCAGCTAACGAACGCCCCCAGCCTTGGCGTGGTTGCTCAGATGCGGTCATGCTTCGCTGCCTCCAGCATGCCTTGCCGCAATACTCCTTCTTCATCCCGTTAGGAAGGTTTCTCTCCGTAAAACTTCCAGAGTTTCTGGATATGGGAATCCCAGGTCGGCTCCTCGGGAAGGTAGCCGTCCGGATAAGTCTCAAAGACCACGTAAACCAGCTCGCCGGCTCCCACGTTGCTCACCGAATGGTCCGTGTGTCTGGGAATAAAAACCACCGAGCCGCGCTTCACCCGCTGCAAGCGGCCAGCGGTGTTGACCTCGGCTTCGCCTTCCAGAATCACGTAGAATTGCTCGCACTCCTTGTGTTGGTGAACGGGAAAGGAAAGTCCCGGGGGAAACCTTTCGAGCAGAACCTCCATCGCCTCGCTCTTCTCACGAGGCAGCAAAACCGTGAAGTCCACGCCTTGCAGCTTGCACTTGGGAGCTTCCTCGAAGGTTGTTACATGAGGAGTTTTCTTCGCATCCGCCATCTTCTTATTCTCCTTCCCCGTTCACGTTATTCTTTGCCCGCCCGGACTACGAGGTTGGCCGCACCACCGACTGCGCCCGCAGGTAGTCCGTCAGGGTTTCCGGTCCCAGCACGCCGCCGCCCAATCCGCTCAGGTTGCACCCGCCGTAGGGAACTCCGTGCGAGAAGAGGTTGTGGGCGTTGATCCAGCTATTGCCCGCCACCAAACTTTCCGCAACTCGATTGGCGCGGTCCAAGTCCGTGGACCAAACGCTGTTGGCCAGGCCGTAAGTGGATCGGTTCACAAGGCCCACCGCCTCATCTTCCGTCTTGAAGCGCATCAGGTAGGCCACGGGACCGAAGATTTCCTCCCGGGCGCAAACGTTGTCCGGAGATCCCGCCAGGAGCGCGGGCTTCACATAAAATCCGCCCTTGAGGTCTTCAGCAACCTCGGCAGAGCCCCCTTTGAGCAGCACGGAGGCGCCTTCCTTCTCGCCCTTAGCCAGATATCCCAGGACACGCTCTTTCTGCTTGGCGCTAACCACGGGACCCATGTCCGTCCCTTCGCCCAGGCCGTAACCAATCCGCAAGCCTTTCATCTGCTGCTCGGCGCGCGCCACAAAGCGGTCCCAGATCTTGTCCTGAACGAGCCAGCGCGTGGCCGTGCAGCAGACCTGCCCGGCATTCAACGTCACCGCGGCGGTCAATGCGTCGGCTGCCGCTTCCGCGTCCACGTCTTCAAACAGCACCGCCGCGCCTTTGCCGCCCAGTTCCAACTTGACGGGAACCAGGTTGCCCCCACAAGCCGCGCCGATAATGCGCCCGACTTCCGGAGATCCCGTAAACGACATGCGCTGAATCCCCGGGTGAGAGGCCAAGGCCGACCCTGCTTTGCTGCCATATCCTGGAATCACATTGACCACTCCGGCAGGAATGCCCGCTTCTTCGGCCAGGTGGCAAAAGTAAAGAGAGGAAAGCGGCGTGTCTTCGGCCGGTTTTACGACCACAGTGTTTCCCGCCGCCAGCGCTGCCGAGGCGCCCCAGCCCAGCAGGAGAAACGGGAAGTTCCAGGGAAAGATGAAGGCGCAAACACCATAGGGCACGCGCAGCGAGTATGCTTCATGCCCGGGAACGGCGATGGGGTCCCGCCGCCGGTAATACACGGAAAGGTCGGCATAGTACCGGAAGGTCTTGGCGGCGTGCGGAATATCGAACGCCGCTGCCTGTGCGACGGGCTTGCCGACGTCCAAGGACTCCAGTTGCGCCAGATGGCTGCTGTTCTTCTCAATCAGGTCGGCCAGCCGGTGCAGAATCACCGCCCGGTCGTTGGCCGGCATGGTGGCCCAGCCACTGCTCTGAAAAGCTTTTCTCGCAGCCTCCACGGCGCGGTTCACATCCTCTTGCTCGGCGGCGGCAAGCTTGGCCAGCACTTTGCCGGTTCCCGGGTCACGGGTTTCAAACGTTCCACCCGCGACCGCGTCAACCCATTTGCCGCCGATGTAAAGCTTTTGAGGGGCGCTGAGAAATTGCGAAACTGCTGATAAGGTCGTCGTCGCTGTTGCCATTACTGCCTCCAATAATTTAAAAGTTTGCTTCCGCTCCAGCCGATCGTTGAATCCTTCCGGCCGCCGGGAAAGGCAATCCTCCACGCAAGATTTAGGCTGACAAATATCCGCCATCAACCGCCAGAATGTGTCCCGTCACCCTGTTGGATGCGTCGGAGGCCAGAAACTCCGCGCTGCCGACTATTTCAGGCGGCTCGCCGAGCCGCCCGGCCGGCGTCCGGCTCACAAAATAAGACTGCGAGCCGGAGTCTGACCGAGTCTTGTGCACCATGGGAGTGTTAAATAAAGAGGGTGCGATGGCATTGACCTGAACGTTGAAGGGAGCGAGTTCCACCGCGAATCCCTTGGTCAATTGCGCCACGCCTCCTTTGCTGGCCAGGTACGCAATGCTGCCCGGGTAGGCGATCATTGCCCCGATGGAAGCGATGTTAATGATCTTTCCACGCTTCCGCGCGGCCATCTGGCGCCCCGCGGCCTGGCATGTCAAAAACGTCCCCTTCAGGTTAGTGGCGATAATCTTGTCCCAAGCAGCTTCCGGGTAATCGAGCGCCGTCTCCTTAATGGCGATGCCTGCCGAGTTTACCAGGATATCCACCGCGCCCCAAGCCTCCACGACCCCGCTCACAACCCGTTCAACTTCCGCGCGGCTGGTCACGTCCAGCTTTTCGCTGCGCGCTTCGCCGCCCTGCTGCAGGACGTTCTGCGCCACTCGCTCGGCCGACTCAATCGAGATGTCGGCAACGGCCACCCGGGCTCCCGCAGCTGCAAGTCCGCCGGCGATCGCTTCTCCCAAGCCGCTTCCGCCTCCTACCACCAAGGCGGAGCGGCCCTTCAGCTGGAACTGCTCGTTCATAGCCGTCTCATCACCCCTGAAGAATTTCGATTACTTCGCCGTCCGGCCCTTTGAAATAGCAGAAGCGAACTCCTGGAAAATGGGGATGCTGCTTGGAAATGGTTACGGGCGTCGAAAGGAACTTGATGCCTTTGGCTTCCATCTCCTTGTAGGCCTTGTCGATATCGTCCACCTGGAAGCAGATGTGCGTCCAGCCGCGGTCGTTGGCCTTGGTATCCTCCCGCATCGGCCGGCCCGGAGGCCGCACGTACTGGAACGCCTCAATCAGCCCCGCATCGTTAGGGAGCTTAAAGAACGCCGCCAGCACCTTGGTCTCCGGCAGGCCCACCCCGCGGGAAAACTCAGCATCTTCAATTACTGTTTCCACCGCAATTTCCAGGCCCAAGGTTTTGTTGTAGAACTGCTTGGTCTTTTCGATATCCGAAACGATCACATTAAAGTGATGCAAGGCTTTAAACATCTTGATGCGTTCTCCTTTCGCGTTTTGCCCACGGCTCAAAAAGCCTATTTCCGCTTCTACTATTATTGCGCTTCAACCCTTGGCGATATCAAAGGTCAGCCCAAATCGCTTTGGGCAGTTCGAAAGCACGGTCACGTCAGGACGTTTCTTGCCCAGCGTCGCCGTAGCCATGTCCCACGCGGTTTTCAAGTCGGGCGTGGAAACAATACCCATTTGCCGCAAGGGCTCGGAATCCTTGGCGCCCGCAAAAATCACCTGTGACGACTGATCGAAAACGTATTGCTCTGCGGCCAGCAGCCAGAAGGCATGGATCGGGTGGTGGCCGTAGCAAACGCGGTACTTATAGATGTATTCCGGCCGGGTCAGGAAGTCCTCGGAGTACCGGTCAAAAAGCTCGTCGACATCCCGGCCCACCTTCGCATAAAGGCTCACCGCCTCGCGATCCGAGGGGCGATACCAATCGTCGATGGTTCCATCGCAGGGCGTGGCGCAAATCACCACCCCGCCTTTGCGAAGCACGGGATTGGGCGGCATATACCCGCGCAGGGTGCTCGCCACGTGTGACATCGCCAGCAGCGGGCTGCTCGTCGCCCCGTGAAACATCCAGGGCGGGCAGTCGAGCAGCACGATGTCCGCTGAGCTGCCATCAACCTTCACCTTGAACTCTTC
>JBJKQF010000164.1:0-7684 GCA_046705545.1 Terriglobia bacterium | reverse complement strand
TGGGCTGTCGTCAAAAAGGATTGGGCGGAGACTCCAGCGCATTTCACTGCGGACAAAACCCAGGCCAAAATTCGCACTTCGGAGATTGAGATCCGAATTCAATTAGACCCCTTCCGCTTGGCCTGGTATGACCTGGCCGGAAACCTGATTTCAAAAGACGCGGATTCCTTGAGCATGGCCCGCGACGGTGAGCGGGTGTGCTGCTGGAAAACCATGCCGTCTGATGAACACTATTTCGGCCTGGGCGAGAAGACCGGCCCTCTCGACAAGCGCGGTCACTCCTACGTGATGTGGAACACCGACCCGGGCGGCTATAACGCTCTGACCGACCCCATGTATGAATCCATCCCATTCTTTGTTGGGCTCCGGCGGGGCAAAGCCTACGGAATCTTTTTCGACAACACCTACCGCTCGTTTTTTGATATGGGCGCGGCGTCCGCGGACACCTACTCCTTTGGGGCAGAAGGCGGGGAGATCAACTACTATTTCTTTTACGGCCCTGACCCCAAGAAGGTCATCACCCGCTTCACCGACCTGGTTGGCCGTGCCTCCCTGCCCCCCCGATGGTCGCTGGGCTACATTCAGAGTAGCGCCCATTATCCCAACGACAAGATATTCCGCTTTATCGCCGACAGCTTCCGCCTGCGGGAGATCCCCTGCGACGCCCTCTTTCTCGATACCATGTACATGAAGGGCAACCGCATCTTTACTTGGGACAAGAAAGCCTTCCCAAACCCGCCCAAGATGCTGGCGGATCTGCTCCAGCAGGGGTTCCACACCTATTGCATCGTGGACCCCGGGGCCAAGGCCGATCCCAACTACTACGTCTACCAGCAGGGGTTGGCCGGCGACTATTTCCTGAAGCGGAAGAACGGAAAGGTCTACACCGGCGAGATCTGGCCGGGCCAGTCCGCTTTCCCGGACTTCACCTCCCAAAAGACGCGGGCATGGTGGGCGTCCCTGGTGGCCGACTTCCGCAAAGCGGGAATCGCAGGGTTCCTCTGCGATATGGACGAGCCCAGCGTGTACGCCATACCGCTCAGCAAAGGCTGGATTCCCCGCGGGCTCGATGAAGATGTGATCTACCACGACCACGGCCTCGATACCCCCGAAGCCAAGAACCACAACATTTTCGGCCTGCTCATGTCCAGAGCCACCCACGAGGGCCTGCTGCGTTCCCGGCCCAACGAGCGCCCCTTCGTAATCACCCGCGCCACCTATGCCGGCGGACAGCGCTACGCTGCCCAGTGGACGGGAGACAATCTGGCCACCTGGGAATGCATGCGGACTAGTTTGCGGCTGGTTCAGTCGATGGGAGTCTCGGGACTGGTCTTCACTGGTTCCGACATCGGCGGATTCGTTTTCATCCCGGACTCTGAACTCTATACGCGCTGGATGGAATCCGGGGTCTTCCACCCGCTCTTCGTCACCCACAACAGCGCCCATTGGACCACCGATCGCGGCGTCGATCCGTGGTCCTTCGGCCAGGAGTCGGAAGTTCTCAACCGCCGGGCCATCCAGTTCCGCTACCGTTTGATTCCCTACCTCTACAACGCTTTCTACCAATCAACGCAAACGGGGCTTCCCATCGTTCGTCCCCTGGTTCTCTACTACCCGCAGGATGCAAAAGTGCTCGATGAGACTCCCGCGCAAGAACTCAATGAGTTCTTCTGCGGAGAAGACTTGCTAGTGGCGCCGGTGGTCCGCCCGGGAGATGTCACGCGGAAGGTCTATCTGCCTGAGGGCACGTGGTACGGCTTTTGGGATGAACTCCGCTACGAAGGGCCGGCCAGCGTGGTCGTGCCAGCCCCCATGGGGAAAATTCCGCTCTTTGTCCGCGCAGGCGCCGTCATCCCCATGCAGCAGGTGGTGCAATACACCGGCGAGGCTCCCATCAACCCATTGACGCTTGAGATTTACCCGCAGGGCTCCTCCTCGCG
Organism: Terriglobia bacterium; assembly: GCA_046705545.1. Lineage (GTDB taxonomy): Bacteria > Acidobacteriota > Terriglobia > UBA7540 > UBA7540 > JAMCXS01. Next base: position 5,744 of record JBJKQF010000164.1, on the reverse strand, counting down.
CGAGTACTACGAAGATGACGGAGCCACGCTCGATTATCAACGTGGCGTCTTCCTGCTTGAAAAGTTCTCCGTAACTGAAAGCGAGCGGCTGGTCACCATCGCGTCGGCGGTTCATCAAGGTAGCTACGTTCCGCCGGCACGCTCGCTGCTGCTGAAAGTCCACGCGCAGCAGAGTCCGCCGAAGGCGGTAAAATTGAACGGCCAGGAGCTGGCGATGGCCGCGAGCGTCGCCGCCTTGGAAAAGGCGGAGACTGGGGCAGCCTTTGACGGCGCAGCTCGCACCGTGCACATCAAGTTCCCCGATCCGCACGCGCCTTTCGAGGTTCAAGTCGTCAAGTAGGAAAGTTCTGTGGGGCCGGGTCTGCCGGCATGCAAAGGAAGTGGGGGAGGACAGGATGCGAAAGGCAATCTTCCATGCAAGTCTCTGCCTTGCGGTAATCGGCGGCGTGCTGGGAGCCGCGGCGAACGCCCTGGCCTCCCAGGCTTTTTCCGTGACTTCGCCGGACGGGAAGCTCTCCCTCACTCTCGAACTGAAACGCAACCCCCAGCCCTACCTACCCGGCGAACGCATCTACTACCGCCTTTCCTACAACGGCCGGGCGATCCTGCGGGACTCGCCGCTGGGCCTGGACTTCAAGGATGCGCCGCCCCTGGACCACAACCTTGAAGTTTTGGGAACCCGCCGGGCTTCTGAAAATTCCACCTGGGAAAATCGGTTCGGAGCCAGGCGCATTATTCCCAACCACTACAACCAACTGACCGTTTCTTTGCAGGAACAGGAAGCGCCCCGGCGCCGCCTGGGCCTTATCTTTCGCGCCTACGATGAGGGTGTAGCGTTCCGGTACTTTCTGCCTCGGCAACCAGCGCTGAAAGATTTCACCATCGCTGAAGAAGATACCGGTTTCTATTTTCCGCCCAAGACTTCCGCCTACGCTCTTGAGCTGGACAGCTACACCACCCCTTACGAAGCCCCCTACCAGCACATCGGACTCGACCGGATCAAGCCCACCTCTTTAGTGGGTCTCCCCCTGCTGGTGGAAATTCCTCACGGGCCGTGGGTGGGACTGCTGGAAGCCGACTTAAGCAATTACGGCGGAATGTACCTGGGCGGCGTGCGCGGAATTCCAGACGCCTTGATGAGCAAGGTTTCGCCGGTTGCAAACCCCGATATCTGGGCGATGTCAACCTACACAGATGCTGCCGCCACGGGGAAAGATTTCAGCAGACTCAACCAGCTTGCCCGGCAAAAAATCATCCTGTCGCCACGTGACCGCGGCCGCAAGCTCGGATACGACCGTTTGGTTTTGGGCGCCACGCCTTTTTCAACACCCTGGCGGGTTCTCATGGTAAGTCCCAATCCCGGCGGCCTGATCGAGCACAATTACCTGATCCTGGATTTGAACCCGCCCTGCGCGCTGGCCGATACCTCGTGGATTCATCCCGGCAAAGCCGCCTGGGATTGGTGGTCCGGCACGCTCACGGGCAAGGTCAACTTCAAACCCGGAATGAACACCGCCACCATGAAGTACTACGTCGATTTTGCCGCCGCGCATCACCTGGAATACATGCTGATCGACGGCGGCTGGTCGCCGTTCAACGATATTACCCGTCCCATCCCCGGCCTCAACATCCAGGAAATCACTTCCTACGCCAAATCCAAGGGCGTGAAGGTCGTAATCTGGGCGCTCTGGACTGCCGTGCAGGAACAGATGGACAAGGCGTTCCCCCTCTATCAAAAATGGGGCATTGCCGGCGTCAAGATCGACTTCATGGATCGCGACGGACAGGAGATGGTCTACTTCTACCACCACGTCGTCCAGACGGCCGCAAAGTACCATCTGATCATCGATTTCCACGGCGCCTACAAGCCCACCGGCATACGCCGCACCTATCCCAACTTGATCAGCCGCGAAGCCCTCCAAGGCTTGGAATATGACAAGAGCACTTACCGAATTACCCCTGCCTACGATGCGACGGTTCCCTTTGTCCGGATGCTTGCGGGACCGATGGACTACACGCCGGGGGCTTTCCGCAACGCCACCCGGGCGGAGTTCAAGCCGCAGTTTATTGCGCCGATGTCCCAGGGCACGCGGGCTCATCAACTCGCCATGCTGGTGATTGCCCAGACACCCTTTCAGTCACTGGCTGACGATCCGGGCGCCTACGAACATCAACCGGCGTTTGAGTTTATTGAGAAAGTGCCTACCGTGTGGGATCAAACGAAGGTACTGGACGGCTTCCCCGGGAAATACCTCACCATCGTCCGCCAGCATGGAAAGAACTGGTACCTGGGAAGCATCACCAACTGGGACGCTCGCGACCTCGACGTCCCTCTGAGCTTTCTGGGGGCGGGAAAGTTTCAGGCCAGGATCTTTGCCGACGGTCCTGACGCCGATACGATTGCAACCCAGGCAAAAATCTTCAACGAGAACGTCAACGATCACGGAACGCTAAAAATTCATCTCGCTTCAGGAGGCGGAGCCGCCGTGATCTTCACCCCCGAGCACTGAGGACGATTCGCGCCTTCCACTCGTTAAATCTTTCACATTACGCGCGAGAGATTGCAGAAACACTGCCTCATCGCCCGTATTTACCGTCATTTAGAACTGAGCGAGGAATCCGGTTTTGGCCTTTTGCAAGAGACCCGCAGTTCAGGCGCTCTCTCCTCAGCGGAACCAAACGACCATCCACCCAGCGGTGAACTAGCTCGCCTGCCGTGCAGGCGCGTCCGGGGTCCGGCCGGGGACCCCGGGCCGGCTTTCGATTTCCTGGTAGGCGCGGTGCAACTTTTCCGTGAAAGATCCCAGTTGGCCCTCCACTTCCGCCAAAATCTTTGCGACGATGCGCGGGTTCCTTGACGCAACGTCGTAGCACTCCATGGGATCCTCAGCGATGTTGTAGAGTTCCGGCGTTGCCAGGCGGATCGTGTGGCGGCCACCCGGGGGCGCGGGATAGAACCACGGCGTGTTGTAGCGCGCGATATGCAACTTCCAGTCTCCCCAGCGGGCGCACTGCAAGTCCCAGCCCTGGAAGTATAGGATGACGCCGCGGTCGAGCTTCTCCTGGCGGCCGGTGAGCAGGCTGGAGGCGTTCATTCCGTCCAGGGGCTTTGAGGGAAGCGGCGCGCCCGAGAGCGAGGCGAAGGTCGGCAGAAAGTCCAGGTGTGAAGTCCATTCTTCCAATACGCGCCCCTCAGGAATCACACCCTGCCATCGCGCCACCATCGGGACGCGGACGCCGCCCTCGTACGTAGACCCTTTGCGTTCGCGCAGCTCGCCCGGACTGCCCTGGAACCAGGGGCCATGGTCGCTGGTGAAGATGAACAGCGTGTTGTCATCCTGGTGCTGCCGTTTAACCGCCCGCATGATTTCACCCACGCTCCAGTCGATCTCCATGACCGTATCGCCGTAAATGCCATGCCGGGACTTGCCCCGGAACCGCGCGGAAGCGTGGATGGGAATGTGCGGGTAGGAAAAAGCAAGATAAAGGAAAAATGGTTTGTCCCCTCCCGACTCGATGAACTCCAGAGCCTTCTTCGTGTACCGGGGAGTCAGCAGGTTGCGGTCGGTGTGCGGCTCGATGACTTTGGTGTTTTCGATCAGCGGCAGAGGATGCATGTCCACGCTGTAAGGAACGCCGAAGTATCCGTCGAATCCGCGGTTGGTGGGAAGATACTTCGGCGTGTGTCCCAGGTGCCATTTGCCGATGGCCATGGTGCGGTAATTGCGTGCCTTCAGGACGTTGGCAATCGTGGACTCGTCCAGATCCATGCCACCGGTGTCCTGGGGAAAGTAGACGTTGGGGACGTTGGAGCGCGGCGCGTAGCGTCCCGTCAGCACCGCCGCCCGCGACGCCGAGCAAAGGGGGTGAGCGGAATCATGATGTGCGCAACGCAACCCCTCGGCGGCCATGCGATCGATGTTGGGCGTGCTCAAGTCCGATCCATAACAGGCCAGATCACCGTGGCCCAGATCGTCGCAGATCATGAAGACGATGTTGGGCGGCTTGCTGGGATCGGGCCCCCGGCGCGGATGAGCCTGCGCGGAAGAAGAAAGCGAAGTTGCTGCAACCGAGGCGGCTGCGGAGGTCAGAAATTTACGGCGGTTCATGTCGTTTCCTTTGCGGGCCCGTCATCACACCTTCGGGCCGAAGTTATTTTTCCGCGTTCCCCAACGGCAGTTGCCGCAGCTCCCGGCGGCACGAGCGCGCAACCGCCCGGCCTAATCCGCCGTCAGCGTGAAGTGATAATTCCCCGATCCCACCTTCAGGGAGATTGCATCCTTGTTCTCGGCGTGGACTTTCTCACCTCCCAGAACACCCGCGTCGCCCGCCACAAAGTGTCCTTTTTCCCAGACAACGTGGCTGCCCTCGCGAATGGTCACATCTTCCATCTGCATATTGTGCTGTTGATGGAGAATCACCACGCCGTCGCTGTTGGCAGGCAGTGTAACGTTCACGGCGATCTTGCCGGGCGTATGCCGCCACGAGCAGGAAACCCGTCCCCGCACCGTGTGCAGCGAGGCGCTCACCCAATCGAGGTCCTCGACAATCTGCGGATCGATGCGGATGTGGCGATAGCCCGCGCCCTCCGGCTCCTGCCCGATACCGCCTAGGGCCCGGTAGAACCAAGCACCGATGCTGCCCAGCATCGGATGGTTGTGGGAGTTCATGGAAGGTCCCGTCTTGTCCTGCCAGATCTCCCACAGCGTGGTCGCGCCGTGGGCGATCATGTATCCCCAGCTCGGGTAGGTTGTCTGCGTGGCCAACTCATAAGCCAAGTCAGGCCGCCCGTATTTGGTCAGGACCGGAAACAGATACTTTGCTCCTATAAATCCGGTGGTCAGGTGAGTGTTGTGCTGATAAGTGATATTGATACTGCTCAGGTAGCCCATCACGTGCCCAGCCTCATCCTTGGGCACAAGGTCTAAGAACAAAGGCAGGGCCTGCGCGGTCTGGCTGCCATTCGCATATTCCCTGCGCGCCGGATCATAAAACGTCTGGTTGAAGGCTGTCTTGATCTCGCCCGCCAAGTTGGAGTAGGTTTCGGCGTCCGCCGTCTTGCCAAGAATCTTCGCAACGCTGGACAGAATCTGCGTGTCGTAATAGTAGTAGAAATCCGACACCAGCGCTCCCGGAGTCGGCGTCAGGGAAATCCAGTCCCCGTATAAGCTGAAGCTGAGAACATGATTTTTAGAACGGCTGCGTAGGTAGTCCTCGTACTTCTTCAGGCCCTCGTAATTCTCTTCCAGGATGCGCCGGTCCCCGTACTGTTGCCACATGTACCAGCAGATCAGTGGGTACGCCGTCCCCCAGGCCGGGTCGGCCGGGTAACTGCCGTATTTGTGCGGCACCGTGTCCGGAATTTCCCCATCCGGCATCTGCGCGTCGCGAATGTCGCGCACAAAGTTCGTGTAGAAAGCCGCCATGTCAAAGTTCATCATGGCTTCCTCCGCCGTTACCTGCGCGTCGCCCATCCAGCCTTGGCGTTCGCTTCGCTGGTCGCAGTCGGTGGGAATGCTATAGAGGTTCGAGAGTTGTCCCCAGTGAATCAGGTGCTGAATCTGGTTCAGAATCTCCTTCGACGCCACAAAGCTTCCCGTCGTCTCCACCGCGCTGTGCACCACCCGGCCCCGCAAGCTGTCCAGACTCGGAGTTCCCGGGTATCCCGTCACCTCCACGTACCGGAAGCCGTGATAGGTGAAGTGCGGTTCATAAACCTCTTCCCCGTGACCGTTCAAGATGTA
>JBJKQF010000163.1:0-13696 GCA_046705545.1 Terriglobia bacterium | reverse complement strand
CAAGGTTCCTGCCAAAAATTCGGCGCAGAACCCACGATTTATCTCCACTCTAAGATTGTGTGCCGGCGTAACGCCTGAAGTGAAGCGCCAAGGTTTCACTTGACGCGCTTGCGCCATGTTCGTCAAGGTGGAAAGGTGACATAGATCACTCTCGCCGGGTGTCGCTTGGTTCTTGACCGCGATTTACAATCCAGCGAGAACAGAGGAGGACGCGTGAAGAGACTTGCACTGACCTTGGTAGGAGCCTTAATTCTTGCGCTTGCCGCTTGCAGCCACCAGCCCGCAAGCAGCAACGAGTCTGCCAGCCCAAAGCAACAAAACCAGTCTGCGGCACCCGCAGCGGCCGTTGAAACCTTCACGGGCCAGATTATGGACAGCACCTGCGCGGCGATGGGAGGCCACGGGCAGATGGGGGAGTCCGAGGGAGCCAAAAAATGTACGCTGGAGTGCGTAAAGATGGGCGCAAAATTTGTGCTTTATAACGGCGCCACGAAGAAAACTTACCAGCTCGACGACCAAACGACGCCCATACCGTTTGCCGGAGAAGAGGTCAAGGTCACCGGAACCCTGAATCCTTCCTCCGATATGATTCACGTGAAGAGCATCAGCGCTGCGTAATCGGTGTATAAACCCCTAGTGAGGCCCTTGCAAGCGCCGAATCCCCTTCCGACCGCATAAGGGCCGCTCTCCTGTTTGGGTGGGATATAATGGCGTTTTACCCTTCTACGGAACGGTGCTCCCATGCAATACAACAACATCCTGGAAGTAATCGGCCGCACGCCCCTTGTTAAGCTGAACCGGATCACCAGCGGATCGAAAGCCAGGATCTACGCCAAGTGTGATTTTATGAATCCCGGCGGCAGCGTCAAAGACCGCATCGGCATTGCCATGGTGGAAGCAGCCGAGCGGCAAGGCCTGCTGAAGCCCGGCGGCACCATTGTGGAAGGAACTTCGGGCAACACCGGAATGGGGCTGGCGATGGTGGCGGTGGTAAAAGGATACAAAGCCGTCTTCACCATGGCCGACAAGCAATCGAAGGAAAAAGTTGATTTACTGAAAGGCATGGGCGCTGAAGTCATCGTCTGCCCTACAGCCGTTGCCCCGGAAGACCCACGCAGTTACCACTCCGTCGCCAATAAACTGGCTGCGGATATTCCCAACGCCTTCCGCCCCAACCAGTACGAGAATCCGGCGAATCCGGAAATCCATTACCGCACGACGGGACCGGAAATCTGGGAGGATAGCGAAGGCCAAATAACCCATTTCATTGCCGGGATGGGAACCGGCGGGACCGTCACCGGCATCGGACGCTACCTGAAAAAGCAGAATCCCGGCGTCAAGATCATTGGGGTTGATCCGGTGGGGTCGATCCTCTATGAATTTTTCCATCACGGCACCCACGGCAAAGCAGAAACCTACAAGGTGGAGGGAATCGGCGAGGACTTTTTTCCAAGCGCCCTCGATTTCAGCGTTCTGGACGATATGCTTCAGGTCAGTGATAAAGAGTCTTTCCAGTGGGCTCGCCGCCTGGCACGCCAGGAAGGAATCTTTGCGGGCGGGTCGGCCGGCACAGCGATTGCCGGCGCAATGGAGTTGCTTCCCTCGCTTACGGAGAAAGACTTTGTTGTGGTCTTTATTCCGGACACCGGCACGCGATACCTGAGCAAGGTCTATAACGACGAATGGATGAAGGACAACCGGTACGCGGAATCCGGCCTGCCACTCACTGCCGCGGATCTGGTGCAAGCCAAAGCCGCCATGGGACAACAGGGCGAGATGGTGAAACTGGCGCCCTCCGACGCTCTGCTGGTGGCGCTGGACCGCATGCAGGCGCACGATTTCTCTCAACTGCCGGTCTTTGAAGACGACACGCCCGTGGGCGCGCTCTACGAGGACGACCTGCTCCGTCTGACTCTGGAAGGCAAGGACTTAAAGAAGCTGGTCGTGCGTGAAGCGATGCGCGCGGCGTTTCCCGTGCTGGCACCCTCCGCCGTGATCGATCAGGTAACAGCCTGCATTAGGCCGGATTGTCCGGCGGTCTTCGTGGATCTGGGCGGGCACCGGTTCGAAATCCTTACCAAGTACGATCTGCTCCACGGCATCGCGCGCTTGGTCAGAACAAACCAGGCCTAGCCGGTGCGCAGACCGCAGCTTGCTCCATGCCCTCCCGAGCACAGAGGGGAGTCGAGGCAGGGCCTGATGCGATCAACAGGCCCTTGTGGCGGTGGCGGAAGTTTGACATTCCCAAGACCCCGGCTGAAAATGTTAGGCATTCGAGTCGAATATCGATCTGGGAGAAAACATGAGCAAAAAGGTTAGCCCGCAGGAAGTTCTTGAAGCGCTGAAGAGAGTTGAGGACCCGGCGCTTCATAAGGACATTGTCTCGCTGGGCTACGTGAAGGATATTGAAGTTGGATACGAGCGCGCCGCGATTGTGATTGAGCTCAAGGCGCCTGCTCCTTCCGGAAAGTCCGATCTGGCCGCCAGCATCCGGAAGGCCGTGGAAGCGCTGGGCGTTACCAACGTTGAAGTAGAAATCGCCTCGCCGACCCCGCCCCCGCCGCGGGGACCCTCGAACTTGATCCCTTACGTGAAACACACCATCGCCGTCGCCAGCGGCAAAGGCGGCGTGGGAAAATCCACCGTTGCGGCCAATCTTGCGGTAGCTCTGCAACGCCAGGGCGCCACGGTCGGCCTGATGGATACGGATGTGTACGGACCAAGCGTTCCGGCCCTGATGGGCGGGAAGCAAGAGCCGCGCGTGGTGGAAGGCAAACTGGAGCCTCCAGTCGAGTGGGGAATCAAGCTCATCTCCATGGCTTATTTCCTTCCGGAAAACGACGCCGTAATCTGGCGCGGACCGATGCTCCACAAAACCATTCAGCAGTTTCTGGGTGATGTCCGCTGGGGGCAGCTCGACTACCTGGTGATGGACTTGCCGCCGGGAACCGGAGACATTCAGCTCAGCCTTTCGCAGACGATCCCGCTGACCGGAGCGGTCATCGTCTCCACGCCACAGGATATGGCGCTCTCCGTGGCCTGGAAGGCCATCGCCATGTTCAAGAAACTGAACATTCCGATCCTGGGCATCGTGGAAAACATGAGCTATTACGTCTGCCCGCACTGCGGCGAACGCGACGACATCTTTGGGCACGGCGGAGCGCGGGAAGCAGCTTCGCGCTTGGGATTTCCCTTCCTCGGCGAGATCCCGCTCGATCCGGCGATCCGCGTCCAGAGCGACGGGGGGCGGCCCATCGCCGTGGATGGAAAGTCACCGCTGGCCCAGTCTTATGAAGCAATCGCCAAAGCCCTTGTCGAGCAAGTCAATTCGGCGGATGAACACGTGCCGCAGATCATCTCGGAGTAGCCACGCCAGTGGCAAGCACAGCCAAGTCGATCAAACTTTACGGCGAGGGGGATACGCTCATCATCGAATGGGCGGACGGCCACCGCAGCGCCTACTCATACAGGTACCTGCGGGATCATTGCCCTTGCGCGACCTGTACGGACTCCGGCTCTTCCCTAGACCACCCAACCGCCGAGCTTCCCGTGTTAGGTCAAAAGCCCTTGAAGCCCCTCAAGGCGGATCTGGTGGGGCGATACGCCTTGCAAATTTACTGGAACGACGCACATTCAACCGGCATTTATACGTTTGATTATCTGCGTGATCTTTGTCCCTGCACGGACTGCGAGGCGGCGCGGGACAAGGTGACGTAGGCCGCTGCGGAGGCCGGCAGCGCCGTAAGCGGTTCTGATACGTCCCGACGGCCGCATTGGTTACGTTTCCTGCGACAGCAGCCGCCAAGTCGCCGCCATCAACCTTCATACCTGGAAAGTGGACAAGCTGACCCAAACCGGACCCAACACCGACGGCCTGGGGTGGGCCCCGGCGCGGTAAAGCGCTCCGAAATCCTTCACATCGGCGATTGTTGCTTCCCCGCCTCGCTCGGGACTTGGCGGATTTGAATTAGACTTTTCGCTCTGCTATCGTGTAGGTGGGGCTTTTCCCCAATTATAGGAGCGATAAAAATAGAAATGTTACTTTCTTCTAGATTAGTCAGAATGATTGAAACACACGCTGAAGAGCTTACCCGCAGCGTGATCGATGACCTTAAAACAAATCCCAAGACCCCATATTTGCATGAGCTTTCCACGCTACAACTTCATGACCAAGCCTATGAAGTTTATCGAAACTTAGGACATTGGCTGACGGACTTTTCCGATGAGGCAATTCAAAGCTTTCATTTCAAGCTGGCCAAACACCGCTATGAGGAAGGAATCCCGCTTGAGGAAATCGTCTTTTCCCACCTCCTCAAGAAGTACCACTTGCGGGACTACATCCGAACCTCCGGCATGGTCAATTCAGCAGCCGACCTGATTCAGGAGCAGGAACTTCATCACTTGATCGGCAGTTTCTTTGATAAAGCAATCTACTACACGGTCAAAGGATATGCGAGGGAGCTTAAAGCTCAGCCGGTAGGAGCGGGGGCACGGGAATCCCTGTAGGTCTTTTCTGCCTCCAGGAGCGCCTGGATACTTTACGATGACGGTCGGAACGGGTATTGACATTGCTGAGACCCAGCGCATCGAGAAGGCTCTCGAGCGCCACGGAGAAAGATTTTCGCAAAGGATCTTCACTCCTGCTGAAATTGCCTATTGCGAAAGGTTCAAGAATCGCGCGGAACGTTACGCAGCGCGGTTTGCAGCCAAGGAAGCGGCTTTCAAAGCCTTGGGAACCGGGTGGGCAAACGGGGTCCGCTGGCTGGATATCGAGGTCAGTCACCAGCCAAGCGGAAAACCTGAGTTACTGCTGAGCGGGCGCGCGCGGGCCCTTGCGGACGAGCTTGGCGTAACCCACGCGGTCATCTCCCTTTCCCATGCCAACCGTTACGTTGTGGCGCAGGTCATCCTGGAATCGAATCCCTAGGTTCGCTGTGGCGCTTCTGGCAAGTCCCCTTTTCCCCTCCGACATAGCTTGGCCGCCGGCGAGGACAATTCAAACGTTCCTTGAATTTTTGCGCGGATAACCTGTATGTTAGTGGAAATTGTTCCGCGCACGCATGAGATCAGCCGGCGTCAACTTTCCGGTCCTTGCGGGTGCGCGCTGCCATAGAAGCTGCCATGAAAAGAAACCTCGGGTTGCAGATAATCATGGTCCTGGGCTTGGCCGCCCTGCTGGTCCCGACCATCCCGGCCGCCGCGCGATCCCATCGACCCGCTCCGTTCCTTTATGCCGCGGGGACGACGGATCTTCCGCAAGGCTGCGAAGGCAAACTCGAGCTTCTGCAATCAGAGATGGTTTTTGAATGCCCCCAGGGCCGCGTTACCGTTCCCTATGCTTCGATCACTCGCATGCAATACTACCAGAGGGTCAGCCGGGAAATTCGAAAGATGAATCTGCACTGGGCCGTGAAGCCCACCGGTGCGCACAGTAAGCACAACCTTTTTTTCATCGTTCTTTTTTCAAGCAAGGAAGGTCCTCAGGCCATCATTCTGAGGGTTTTGCCGGAAACCATGCGTCCCTATCTCGCGGAAATCGAACTTCGCACGGGCCGCCGGGTTGATGTCGAGCGGGCTTATTGATTCTCGGGGCCACCGCAAGCCAGTCCCACAGGCTTATGGGGACCCTTCAAAAAAGTATCCCAGGCGCGTGCGCACTTTCACGTCAGGCCTGTCAACCCTGATCTCGATGCGGTGGAAGCCTTTCGTAAGATTGTCCGGCACATAGGCAAGCTCATACTGGCTGTGCAGCTCCGAGGCAATCTGACCCAGGTTCACTTGCAGCGCTCCTGAAGTCCACTGCTTGTAAAAGACCCCACCCGTGTAACGGCTGTAGTTTTCCATATCATTGCGGATGATTTTTGATTTTGCCAGCCGCTCTGCCGTGACCAAGTCCTGGGTCATGTCGGCAGGCTCTCCGAAGGATTCCTGCATGGAACTGGGGGTGGAAGGCCTGCCGGGAATACTCGGACCCGTCACGTTCGCATCCAGGGGATTCTGCGCCACTTGAGGCTGGCGCTTGCGCGTCAAAGTAGCCCTGGTCAAGCTCATACCCAAGCCGTAGATTTCCACTTCAGCGTGCGTCGCACGCCGGATCACTTGCTCCTTAGTAGTGCTGCTGCCGGCGTCGTAGCCGGTTGAAAAGACCACGATCACCCGGCGCTCAAGCTTAGGGCGCTTTTCCAGCAGGTTCATGGCCTGCATGAGGGCGTCGTTGAGCCGGGAGCCGCTGCCATCGGCTGTGAGATGCCGGAATGTTTTATTCAGGACTTCGGGGGAACTGGAAAAACCTTGCTCTTCCCGCACGCGGCCATCGTAGGAGATGACAGCAGCCTCACCTTTCTCCCCCAGCATTAATTGGGAGAATAGCGGGGCGAGAGACTTGATCTGGTTCAGCAACGGAGCCAGCACGTCGCTATTCTGAATAACGACCACCACGGCAATCTTGTGGGCCTCGCGGTCAAAGAGCTGGATCTTCTGGCGCATGTCGTTATCGTAGATGGCAAAGTCGCTTCGTTTCAGATCGTAAACGTATTCGCCTGTCGCGCGGTCGGTCACCGTTACGGGCGCCGTCACCAAGTTGGACTGCACACGAATCTGAACGGTGGAAGGCAGGTTATCTTCGGGCTTGGGGCCGGCAGGCGTCGCCGAAGGTTGCGCGGCGGCGGAGCCCACCTTTGCGCTGCCCTGTGCCAACCCCGGGGACACGGTAGCGCAAAAGAAGAAGAGAATTCCGGCAATCCACCTTTGAATCCCGCGAGGCCCGCCTAATCTATTCCCGCGCATTTACGCCTCCATCTCAATCGCCACTCTTTTCATTATGATGAACCCAACCGTAAAACCTTTACAAGCTTTGTCTCCGTCCCGCGGTCGCGCCTCACAAACTTTGACGGAATGAATGCCCGCGCGGTTGCCTTCTCCTGCCAACGGCAAGACGGACAGAGCCGTCAGCCGGCCAGGAAACATGATGGTCGAATGGCTTCACCTTTTTCCCGTCCCAGCCACACCTTACCATACCGGAGAAAACCCGGCCACGGCAAACAGCGGCGACCTAAAACCTCAAAGTGCGGCGGCCCAGCCCTTACATAAGAAGTTAATAATAGTATTACCCCAAGTCGTGGCTTGTTCATAAGTTACTAACTCCGTCCGTACTTGTGCAAACGGAAGTCGATGCTAATCTAGACCATGGTATCGGCGGTTTTGTTGAGGAATCGTGGCAGGTTCATGGCTCGTGGCCCGTGTTAGCTAGCGTTCAAAACAGAGTGGCAGTTAGGAAGACGGCGGAGAATTTTTTGTTAATTGTTTTAAAAAGATTGTGGCAAGAGGAAGAGGCGCAAAACCTGAGCGAATATGCTCTGTTTCTTCTTCTGGTCAGCCTGGCCGTCTGCACGGCCGTCAGCTCATTTGCCGCAGGTCTGAGCAGTCTCTACGGGGAGTCGTCCGCTCGCCTACTGTCCATCATGCACCACTATCCGATTTCAGGAGGCCTTTCGGGACATCCCCAGGCTCTCCATACGAGGGGCCTGAGTGGCGCCGTCGGAGGAACCTCCCTCAAGAGGACTCCCACCGCACCATAATGTGCCATCCAGCGCGGCACATTCGCAGCTCCGAGGCTTCTGCAAAGTCTGTGCACCAGCCGCCTGGCGGCATCAGCCGACACTTCCCAACTGCGACCGACCGACTCACCCCAGCCAGCGCCACAACACCACAGCTTCTCCTGCAAAAAAGAGCGTCCCGAAGACAGCCTTGTTGTGGCGGGCAAGCCACAGCGGCAAGTAAATATCAAAGTTGTCCACGCGCTCGTCGGTGAACCGGGCGGCCAAGTTGGTCAGCGGGCAGCGCCCCTTGTTGAGCCCGATGACCAAGCATTCAGCAACCACCACAGCGCTTAAAACGGCCGCCCACCTGAGGCGTCCTGCTAACGCGAATATTGGCAGCGCCACGATGCATCCGGCAATCACTGCCCAGACAACGGTATGCAACAGCCTGATTGCAATAAGGGCTATCGCGGGACGAGGAGGTTTCACGTTTTGCAGGATACCACGCCTGCGTTCGTTAGCTTCTATGCGGCGGTAAAAGAATCGGAAGTAGGGAGTAACCCGGGGAGCATCAGCCTATGAAACCGGCCCTAGGATAGCCGGCCTAGCCGTGGGGACTCGGGAAATGCTACACATTTCCCGAGTCCAGCCACGCAACATTGCCGTTCACGAAGTAATACGAGGAGACGCCTTTTCCAACTCGCTAACCAGCCGACGGCCGGAATCCGGAACGGCGACTTTGCCATCCACAATTTCCTGCGGCGAGACTTTGCGCCCGTACAGATTTTGGTCACCCTCGCCATCCGGACGCAGGGTTGAGCCTTGTAGCGAAATGCCCGCAAAGAGCCCCCGGGAGCGTGCGTAGCTGAGGATCTCCGTATGCATTAGAACGTCGGTGTCGGCCGTAGCGGCGCGTCCCACTGGTCCGGCGGCTGCGGACGCGTCCGCACCCAGCTTCACCTTGCTTCGCAAAAGCGAGTTAACACCGTCCTGGTTCATGATCAGGAAGATGACGTCGCTGGCCTGAGCGCCCAGTTGGAACCCGAAGCTTCCCCCTTCCAGGGCGTACATCACCGGGGCACCCCAGGGACCGTTAAAGTTCTTACCACCGCGGCAGACCATCGCGCCGCGTCCGTAGCTACCGCCAAAGCCAAAGGCCGCCTTCTTCACCGAGGGCATGACCACGACGCACCTTGCCTTGTCCAGCAGTGATTGCGGGATGCCGTCCGGCACGTTCAGAATTTGGTGCAAGACGTCCGCAGAATTTTCCAGCCGCTCACGGATGCTGCCCGCGAAGGCGGTTGACCCCGCCAGAACAAACATAATTCCAAGACTTATGACAGCCATTTTTCGCATGAAGAACAAATCTCCTTTCCGCCGTTTCTATGGCTGAACCTGCAAGCGGTTCCTCGCCAGCAAACGCCGTCCCTCTAATAACCTTACACTGTCCGGCTCCTCGCTGCCAACCCAGCCAACCACACCTCCTGCAACGGCGGCGAGCGAACTCGCGGCTGGGCATGCAGCGCGGACTTGAGTTATAGGCAATCTCATTAAATTTTGCCCGAGAATCCTTCTTACGGCTGGTGCGGCAAGACCAGCGGCTCGATCAGACGAAATCTCAAGAGGGTTTCAGCCGGCATGCTTACGTTCTTGCCTACCGAATCCGGAGTAACAGGAACTGTCGCGGTAGCGCCCATCGGAGCGGCGACCAGCATGCCCTTCCCCGCCATCGGCGCAGCGCTGGGCACTGTTTCAGCTCCGCCGGCAAAGTCCCAGTGCGGGCTCACATAGCCGCTGCCGTATCTGGCGACGTCGGTTGTATAAAGCTCGCAGGTCACACGCTTCAGCTTGATGGAACTCAGCGTTAAGCGCAGCCGCGACGGCCCCGCCCCTTTGCTGGAAGGAAAGGCATCAACTACCTTGCCTTCAATCTCGGTCCCCGCAGGAATGGCAATCTTGCCGCCCACCGAAACCGGCTGCGCCAGAATCGCTTTAAAACGTTCTCCCGGCACGCTCTGGTCGCTAGCCAGGGGTTGCGCCAATCGAACTTGCACAGTGGCCCCGCGTGGCACGGTCAGTATTGCTGTACTGGAAGGCTTGGCGATCCAGACACCTGCCAGCCCGGTAGCAATTGCCAACGGCGCACTCACAACAATCCATCGCAAACTTGGTAGTGTCATAACTCCCTCTGGAGGAGCCCCGCCTCTGTGGGTGCAAGTGGGCTTCCAAAGCGCAACCTGATAACTACTTGATAACATGGAGATTCTTTAATGAGGCACCTAAACGCTTCTGGTAAAAATTACATCAGTAACCTTTAAAAGTGAGTTTTTGTGCCGATCACTATTACGGACTGTCCACAACCGCCGCTGCTCGCTGAAACTCTCCACAAGCAGCGCAAGGATGTCTTCTCCATTCTGCTTTTTGCAAACTCAGTGCTACAATTTCTTGGCGTGGCGGGAATTCTTTCCAGTACATTGCGAGTGGTCGGTATTGACCCCGGTCTGAATATCACCGGCTACGGGATTATTGAGCGGCAAGGCATGGGAATGGCGCTGCTGGAGGCGGGCGTCATTCGCCTGCCACGCAGCCAGGGAAACAACCTTCCCTTGCGTCTGGAATTGCTCTTCAAGGGCGTGCAAGAGGTCATCGAGGAGTTTCAGCCAGCCGCCCTATGCCTTGAGGAGGTGTACAGCCACGCCGAGTATCCGCGCACAGCGATCCTGATGGGACACGCGCGGGGCGTAATCTGCCTGGCCGCAAGGTTGGCGAGAATACCCGTCTTTCACCTCCCAGCCAAGCGAGTCAAGCAATCCGTGACGGGCAACGGAAACGCTTCGAAGCTCCAGGTGCAGCGGGCCGTGCAGCAGCGCTTTTCCCTGCTCCGGCCGCCCAAACCGCCGGATGTGGCGGACGCCCTGGCCGTGGCCTTGTGCTACGTTAATTCTCTGCAAGTTCCGGTCAACGGTTCGCGGGCGAAACGGAACGCATTGGCAACAGCCAAAGCGCGCCGGAAAGTATAAAATATCTTTCAGGAGCAAACCCCTGATCTCAGAAATTACCGGCGAAGTTCTTTACGACCGTATCGCGCACAACTCTCTGCTGCTGCGCGTCAATTCGCTCTGCTATGAAGTCCATGTGCCGTCGGGCATCGCCTTGCGGCTGCGGCAGTCACCGGAAAGCGAGCGGCAGAACCCGCTGACCTTCTATACGATTTACTACATCGACGGAGGACTTGCGGGCGGCCACCTGACGCCCAAGCTGGTGGGCTTTCTGGACCCTTTGGACCGCGAGTTCTTTGAAACTTTTACCAAGGTGCCGGGAGTGGGATTCATGCGGGCGTTGAAGTGCCTGGTGCGGCCCCTCAATGAAATCGCCCTGGCCATCGAGCGGGGCGATACACAATTGCTAAAGGAGATGCCTTATATCGGCACCAAGACTGCCGAGCGCATCGTGACGGACCTGCGGGGGAAAATGGCCAAGTTTGCGCTGTCTCACAGCGAACAGCCGCTTTCCGTCGAGCCCGAATCCGTTTTTGAACTCAAGATGGAAGCCGTTCAGGTTCTTCTGCAACTTGAGTATTCGCGCTCAGAGGCGGAGCGGATGGCCGCCGAGATTTTCGCCAAACACAAGAATTTGAAATCGACGGAAGAGTTCCTGCGCAAAGTGTTTGAACAGCGGCAGGAAATCACCACGAGTTGAGGAAGCGCCAAAATCGGCAAAACCCTGGAAGACAAGACCGCCAAGATTTGGATGAGATGACTCGAGAGCGATTAGTATCCCCAGATTTGATCTCCGCGGAAGAAGAGAGCTTTAACCGGACGCTGCGTCCGCCCTCGCTCGACCAATACGTGGGGCAGCGCAAAGCGGTAGAAAAGCTCTCCATCGCACTACAGGCGGCGCGCCAGCGCTCCGAACCCGCAGAGCATACCCTCCTGTTCGGACCGCCGGGACTGGGCAAAACCACCCTTGCCTACATCATGGCGAACGCGATGGGCGTCAAGATCACCACAACCTCGGGGCCGGCTCTCGAGCGCACGGGCGACCTGATGGGAATTCTCACCAACCTGGGGGAAGGCGACATCCTGTTTGTTGATGAAATGCACCGGCTTCCCGCTAACATCGAAGAATTCCTCTACCCGGCCATGGAAGATTTCAAAGTGGATTTTGTGGTGGATAAGGGCATGTTCGCCAAGACCATTAACGTGCCGCTGAAAAAGTTCACCCTGGTGGGCGCCACCACCCGCGCGGGAAGCCTCTCCGCGCCGCTCCGCAACAGGTTCGGCCTGTTTTTCCACTTGGAGTTTTATTCCGTCGATGAATTGAAGCAGATCATTTTGCGCTCGGCGGGAATCCTGGGCGCGCCAATCGACGACCAGGGCGCCGCGGAAATTGCACGACGAGCCCGTGGAACGCCGCGCATTGCCAACCGTCTGTTGCGGCGCGTGCGGGACTTTGCCGACGTCAAGGCGGACGGCAAGATTACCAACGAAATCGCGCAACAGGCCTTGAAACTCGAGGGTGTGGATGAGCAGGGTCTGGATGAGCTTGACCGCAACTTGCTTTCGACCATCATCCGTCTCTACAAAGGGGGCCCGGTGGGCGTCGAGGCACTTTCCGCCACCTTAAACGAAGAGGTCGACACGCTCGTAGACATGGTCGAGCCCTACTTGCTCCAACTGGGATTTATCAGCCGCACCAAGAGCGGGCGCACCGCCAACGAGCCGGCCTATCAGCATCTCAAAATACCTCGGCAAGGGGGCGGCACTCAAACGCTGTTTCCCTAACCGATTTCCTCAGGGGTGCGCCGGAACATGAAACGGGTTTTCCTTTCTCTGGGCTCCAACCTCGGCTCTCCGGCTGAAAACATCCGGAAAGCGCTTGAGGCGCTGCCGGCGGCGGGGCTTGAAGTGCGCCGCGTTTCCTCTTTTTATCGCACGGAGCCGGTGGAGGCTCCGCCGCAGCCCTGGTTTGTCAACTGTGTCGCGGAAGCGGCAACCGATCTGATGCCGCTCCGGCTGTTGAAGGCGGTCCAACGAGTGGAACGGGAGCTCGGGCGGCGCAGGGTCATCGACAAAGGTCCACGGACGATTGACATTGACATCCTGCTCTACGACAATGTGATCGTTCAGTCGAGAGCTTTAAGCATTCCACACGAGCGTCTGGAGTACCGCCGGTTCGTTCTGGTACCACTCTCTGAGCTGGCGCCGAACCTTCGGCATCCGGTTACGAAGCGCACGGTGCTGGAGATGCTCAAGGAAAGCCCCGACGGCGGCCAGGTGATTCGCATTGAGGCGGAGAATCACCGGGACCAAAGGACCTCTTCGCCGGCCGCGGCGGGCAGATAAGAGCGGGCTCACGATCGTTTTGAGAATGGAACGCTGATCGAGGAACTTTCCATGCCCAACCCTCCACTCTACGAAAGGCCACACTTCATCGCAGTCGAGGGGCCGATCCGCGTCGGCAAGACTACGCTGGCTGACATTCTGGCCGACCGACTGGGCGCGGAGCGCTTGAGGGACGTGGACGATAACCCTTTTCTCCGCAGTTTCTATGGGGAAAAGCCCGGATCTGCTTTTGCCACCCAGATGTATTTCCTCTTGGAACGATTCAAACAGCTCCGCGCGCTCGATCTTTCCGCCTCCGCCAACCGGGTGGTGGTTAGCGATTACATCTTTGACAAAGACAAGCTCTTCGCCTATCTCAACCTGAATGACGCCGAACTGCGGCTCTACGAAGAGTATTACGAGTCCTTTGTGGAGCAGGTCCCCATCCCGGATTTGGTGATATACTTGCAAGCGAAGCCGGAGATGCTCAAAAAGCGGATCGAGAAGAAGAATGTGCCCTTCGAAAACCGCATCTCACAGGAATATCTCATGGCGGTGGTCGACGCATACGATCACTTCTTCTTCCATTATCACGCGAGCAATCTCCTGGTGATTGAAACGTCCGAGATCGACTTTGTCGACCGGAACGACGACTTGAAGCAGTTGTTGAAGCGCCTGAGCCAGCCGGTGCACGGCACTCAGTACTTTCTGCCGCTTGGATCCGCGCACGCGGACTGAGACGGTCGCCAACCGCGGCGCCAGATGGATGTTCCCGCGAGGGAAGCGCGCCGCGCGTTGAACCTTCCAACGGTATCGACCCTCTCCGTCCAGACG
>JBJKQF010000162.1:0-9347 GCA_046705545.1 Terriglobia bacterium | reverse complement strand
GCGCGTCTGTTAGATTCAAACGCATCATTTAAGTTGGAGTCGTCAAATGGCTGTTAACCAGGAATTGCTCGATATTTTGGTCTGTCCACTCTGCAAGACTCCCGTCCAACCGACCCCGGATGGCCAGGGCTTGAAGTGCGGCCAATGCCGGCGCGTCTATCCCATCCAGGATGATATCCCCGTCATGCTGGTGGACGAAGCCAAGATTGATCCCGCTTAAGGTTCCCACCACCGGGCGCACTCAAGACTTCAGAACCGCATCAAGCGCCGCTTTGACCTCCTCGACTTGAATCTCCTTCATGCAGATGTTGTCCTTACAGGTTTTCATCAGGGGAGTTCCGTAGCATGGCGCGCAGGCAACGCGGTGGTAGAGGACGCGGGGTGGATTGCCGGGCGAGATCGGGACTGTCTGTTCGAATATCGCCGGCCCCCACAGCGTCACGAGCTTGGTGCCAAGCGCCGCTGCCATGTGACCCGGCCCCGAATCCACCGTCAGGTAGGCGTCCAGGCGGCGGATGAGCGCGGCAAGCTCCAGCAAGGATAGCTTCCCTGCCAGGTCCAGGCAGGGAACGCCAGCTTCACGGGCAATATAGCGAACCAAAGGAGCGTCCGCCGCCGAGCCCGTCATGGCAACACGCGCTCCGCGCTCCTTTGCCAGCCAGCGAATCACATCCGCAAACCGGCTGGGCGGCCAGCTTCGCAGCCGCGTTTGGCCGGGAGTTCGCGCGCGCCCCCCCCAGCCCGTATGGATTCCAACCAAACAATCGGTCCGTGCCACCCCGGCCCGTTCCAGCCTCTCAGCTACGATGCCATCGAACTCCGGCGGGTAGTGCAATTCCATCTGCAGTCCATCCGGCTGGACGCCAAGTGGAGCCGCTGCTGCAAGGTGGTTCTCAATCGAATGCTTTTGCGGATCAAAGCGCGCAACCTCAAACCCTTGCTCGTGCTCGTTGCCGCTGTAAGCGATGATCCGTCGGGCACCGCCCTCCTGAGCCAAGTCCAGAAAGTTTGAGTGACTCTCGAGCACCAAAGCCCAATCCAGATCAAGTTTGCGCAAGGTGCGGTGGATCCGCGGCTTTTCCGAACTGAGCCACGCCGGCAGATGGCGATATTTGACTGGAATGACTTGGTTCAGGTGGGGATTATGCCGGACAACATCGTGCGCGGAGGCGGAGCAGAGAAAAACCAGGTGGCACTTGGGAAAAGTCCTGCGCACAGCGCGCACCAGCGGCGTGGCCATCAGCGTGTCGCCAATGGCGCCGGCGCGCACGATCAGGACCCGAGGCCTTCCCAGGCGGCCCCGGTTGGCAGCGTGTACCTTTTCATCTGAAGCTGTAAAAACCACGCCCTCTCCGCAGTGCGATCCCTTGAGTTCGAGCCCATCGTTTAAGGTAGAATAGCGTTAGCTTGGCGTCAACTAACGGCAAAGTTCCACGACGCTCGATGGGCTTTGAAGCAGGCGGCTGTGGGCCACGAGGAATGTGCAGCCTGAGCCGACTGATTTCCCGTTGCGATCTGAAGGGGCTTGCTGCAGGGGTCGAACCATAATTTCAGAACGCTTCGGGGAAGTCTAATGAACGGCAATCAACGTAAGGTGTCAAGATTCCTGCGGGCCTCGATCCTTCTATATCATCTACAATTCTCTGTCCCCGCCACCGCAGCCTCAAGTCCCAGCGGCGAGCAGGTGTTTAAGCAATATTGTAGCGTTTGCCACCGGATGGGGAGTGGCACGCGCGCTCCCTTGCCCAGCGTCTTACACCAACTCCAGCGCGAAACCATTCTGCGAGCTCTTGAAACAGGAGTGATGAGGGCGCAAGGAAGCCAACTGACCGAGACCGAGCGGCGCGCCGTCGCGGACTTCCTTGGAAAACCAAACGTGACTACCTCCCACCCTCGCGCGGATGCCTGCGCGCATCCTACTCCTCTTTCCAGGCATGCGGCTTTTTGGAACGGCTGGGGCGTGAACCCCGCCAATTCAAACCGCCGCCACCAGACGGCGCGGGCAGCGGGGTTCAGCCGGCAGGACATACCCCGGTTGAAGGTGAAATGGGCGTTTGGATTTCCAGGAGTCTCCTACGTTTTTTCTCAGCCAACCTTCTTCGGCGGCCGGATTTTTGTGGGGAGCGACAGTGGGACCGTCTATTCCTTGGATCAACACACGGGTTGCGTGGCGTGGACTTATACGGCTGCCAGTTCGGTCCGGACTTCTGTGGTGGTCGATCCGAAGGCGTCCATTGCGGTTTTTGGGGATGTTTCCGGCAATGTGTACGCTGTGAACGCCGCCACGGGCAAATTCCTTTGGAAGGTCCAAGCTGCTCCCGGCCATCCCTCGGCAAAGATTACCGGGTCGCCTGTCATTGCGGGCGGCCGCGCGTACGTGCCGGTTTCTTCCGGCGAGGAGGGTTGGGCCGCCAATCCCCACTACGCCTGCTGCACATTTCGAGGGAGCGTCCTGGCCCTGGACGTCAAGTCAGGCCGCAAAATTTGGAAAGCTTACACCATTCCTGAGAAGCCGCGCCGAATCGGCTCAACGATGTTGAATGTTCCGATCTATGGACCTTCCGGGGCCGCTGTCTGGTCAACCCCGACAATTGACCTTAAACGGCGCTTGATCTACGTGGGCACGGGGAACAACTATACCGATCCTCCCACACCCTATTCGGACGCGGTTCTGGCCTTTGCAATGGATTCCGGCAAGATGGTCTGGCACCGGCAACTCACCCCCCATGACGTGTTTAATCTTTCCTGCCTCAAGAAAGACAAGGTCAATTGCCCGCCGCGTCCCGGGGACGACTACGATTTCGGCTCGTCCCCGATTCTGTGCAACTTGCCGGACGGCCGGTGTTTGCTGGTGATCGGCCAAAAGTCCGGGATTGTTCACGCGCTGGACGCTGACGCCCGGGGCAAAGTGGTGTGGCAGCGGAGGATCAGCAAGGGGGGGCCCTTGGGCGGCATCGAATGGGGTGGAGCCGCCGCTGGCCGCTCTGTATTCTTCCCCATTTCTGATTGGAAGGATTCCGATCCTGAAGCCGGAGGAGGATTATTTGCCCTGGCAGCCGCCACCGGCAAGCTCTTGTGGAAGGTGCCGCCGGTAAAGCCGGATTGCCTCAAGTTGCCCGGTTGTAGTCCTGCGCAAGACGCCCCGCCTTCCGTAATCGCCGGGGCGGTGTTCACCGGCTCCATGGACGGTCACCTGCGCGCCTACGATGCACACACCGGCGCTCTGATCTGGGACTACAATACGCGGAGGCAGTACAAGACGGTCAACGGCGTTCCGGCGAAGGGCGGCGCGCTGAACGATTTCGGTGCCACAGCCGCCGGTGGCATGCTGTTCCTGAACGCGGGCTTTGGTCCCTTGTCCGGAAATGTCCTGCTGGCTTTCTCGGTGGATGGAAAGTAGCCACCTTAAGTTTGTAGAGGAGAACCTGTCCCCATCAATCCGCTTTAATAATTTGGGCAGAGGAGCTGCCGGTCAGATCGGCCGGCTCGCGCTCGGCGTTCTAGTTGACCGTGCGAAGCGTCCTGCGATATCTTCTGAACCTTCCGCGGGGCGAGCGCGTTGGCTTGGATGCTGGACGTGGTAACGCTCAGCAACGGAAGCAAGAAATCACTCCAAGGCAAGGGAGGTCTCGAGATGAATGGCGGCGAGAAATCCAAAACCGAATCCGAATTCTTGCAGGGCATGAACCGCCGGTCTTTCTTCTCCTTCCTGAGCCAGACAGCGGCTGTTACTCTGGCGCCCTCATTCTTGGGGGCATCGCCGCTGCCGTCCTCGGCGAGAAATCGGGTGCGCAGCCAGGCGCAGATTACAAGCGGTTCCAGCTCCTTGCAGTTTGTGAAGGGGCCCTCGGGCCTGGGCCTGGAGCTTTCCATCCGCAGTGGCCGAGGGTGGCGCCGGGTCGCTTCCGTGCAAAACCCGGTGCGCATCTTTTTCGATCGAAGGGGCAATGGCTCTGAAGTGGATGCGGAATTCGCCTCTCTACATTCCGTGGACGGAGGACTCGTGGCGTCCGCCCTCGTGACCGACTCGCGGAAAAATCACTGGTCGGTGAATCTGCGAGCTGATCATTGGATCACCGGAGGTTTCCGTTGCCAATTCCATTATGAGTTGTTGGAGGGTGACGCTCGCAACGTCTTCTTTGAACACGGAATAGTCCCGGCGCTGGCCGCCTCGCCCGAGGCGACCTACGTTCTGATGCCTGGCTTGCTCTATGACGGCAACCGGCTTGCGCGCGCCGAGGGAGTGGTTCCCGAGCTTGATGCCGCTGACCACTTCCAGTTGGACACACCCGTGCTGAGCCTGACCGCTCCGGCCACCCTGCTGTATGAAAAGGCGACGGGCGTGACGCTGGCCACCAAAACGGAGGTGGAGTCGGGGTTGGGTCCCTCGGGGTTCAGCTATGAGATGCGGCCCGGCCAGCACCGGCTTGCGGTGACGGCGCCGCTCTATCGCGACAAGCACTACCGCGGACATCCGCGTTTTTACTACCAGGACGTGAAGCCGGCGGGCGCCAATATCGCCCCTGGCCAGCATTTTACCGTCACCGTTTTCTACGCGCCTGCCCGCTATGCGTTGCTTGCAGAGTTCTTCTCGGCCTTTCACGCTATCCGCAAGCCCGCTCCCTTTGTGCGCAGGCCGCAGCTACCCATGTCAAAGGCCGCGGAGCTTGTGGAAACAAACTTCAACACCATCGACTGGTGCGAGGATCAACACTTCTATATCAATGCCTCTCCTACGGATTACACTCCCAAGCAAGGCTGCAAGTCTCTTGATCCCGGCTGGCAGCTCATTGTGGGCTGGTGCGCCGGAGTCATTACCGGCTATGCTCTGTTGAAGGCTGGAAATGAGCAAAGCCGGCAACGATCTCGCGAGATGCTCGATCTGATTGCCGCGGGTGGCCTTTCTCCTTCCGGGCTCTTCTGGTCGAACTACGCCAACAAGAAATGGGACACGGGCAATACGAAGATTGCCATGCACCAGCACATGCGCATGCCCGGCGATGGGACGTTCTTCTTTCTGAAGTCCATTGCTCTCGAACGTAGTCGCGGCAGGGAGCATCCGGTCTGGAACCGCGCCGCAGCCCGCAACCTGGACGCTTTCGTGAAGCTTTGGCGCAAGAATCGGGACTTTGGACATTTCGTCAACCGCGTCACGCTGGAAATCGAAGAGACCGGAAGCGCCGCGGGAGCGCTATGCATCGGAGGCCTGGCCTTAGCGTCGGGATTAGGTTTTCCCAACTCCAAGGAGTATCTCGCGGTGGCAAAGGAGGGCGCAGCGGCCTACTACCGGCGTTACGTGGAGACAGGCTGGCTTGCCGGAGGGCCGCTCGATATCGGCATCACTTCGGATTCAGAATCGACCCTGGCGATATTGGAAAGCTTTGTCACGCTCTACGAGGCTACAAAAGACCCCGAACACCTGTGGTACGCGCGTATGGCCGCGGACATCATGGCAAGCTGGGTGATTTCGTATAACGCTCCATTCCCTCCGGGAACGGACTGTGCGCGGGCAGGGATTCAAACCGTGGGAGGCGTGCTGGCCAACTCACGGAATCATCACATCGGGCCGACCATCGCCACTTCCTCCGGAGATGTGTTCTTCCGGCTCTACCGCTACACTGGCCGGGCGGCCTATTTGAAGGTCTTGCAGGACATCGTGAGCGGACTGCCGCAGTATCTCTGCTCCAGACCGGGGCAGTTCCGGGACCTGAAGGTCGGCATGATGAGCGAGCAATACAATATGTCGGACGAGCTTGGCAGCCGCGGGTACGTTTGGATGGTCAACGCGGGCTGGCCGGCTACGGGGTTGATGCTCAGCTACGGCGCTTTGCCCTCGATCTATGTGGACCGGAGACGGCGCCATCTGGCGGTTTTCGATCAACTAGACGTCAAAGCCGATTTCGATGGGCAGAAGCTGCATATCAGGAATGCGACTCCGTATGAGGCTCAGATCTCCCTCGCTGCAGAGACGGAGCATCGTACCCATCTCACTTTGGCTTCAGGCCAGGCGAGAACCCTTTCGCTCCGCACCCTCGAAGCTTAGTTTCGAGGATCGCTTGGTGAGGCAGAACCTGGCGAATTTCAATCGAAAACACTCCACAGCGAGTTCCGCATCCTGCCCCCGTGGGTGTTTTCTGGGACATTTCCAGCGAGTCTTGGTAAACTTCGTTATCAGGCTGAGCCCGAGAGCTTTGAATTTGCAGCAGAATCCAACCTGTGAGGTTGAAAATCATTATCTCAGATTTCAGGAGGCGTCTTGACCATGGAAGAGCGTAAGAAAGATTCCCGCAGAGCTGTGACCCGGCGTAATTTCCTGGCGTTGGCTGGCGTCGGCGCGGCGACCGCAGCAGCGGCGGTGACAGGCTGGCCGGAAGGCAATGGCCTGGGAAAGCTCCTGCCGTCCATGATGGACGGGGAGCGTGCGGCAGAGGCCCTCGACACTGGTGGAATCGCCATCGAGCATTTTGAAGCGGCGCGGAAGCGCGCCGCGGCGATGGTGAAGAAATTGACTCTGGCGGAAAAGATCACACAATTCGACACCAAGGTCCCGGCGGTAAAGCGCCTGGATATGCCGGGTTTCAATTTTTACGGCAGCGAAGGGTTGCACGGGCTCCTGCATCCCGGGCCGATCACTTCCTTTCCTCTGCCCCTGGCGTTGGGATGCTCGTGGAACCGCGACCTGATACAGCGCGTCTTCAGCACGGTTTCCGATGAAATCTGGGCGTGGCACAAAAAAGGCGACCAGAGCCTGGCGATGTTTTCTCCGCCCACCGTCAACATGGGAACCCGAGACCCTCGCTGGGGCCGCATTGGCGAGAATTACAGTGAGGACCCGTATCTGGTGGGGCAGTTGGCGACTTACACGATCCACGGCATGCAGGGGCACGATGAGCGCTACCTGAAGACGATCGCCTGCGCCAAACACTTTATTGCCAATGACACCGATGATGACCGCTACTCGGTCTCTGCTTCCGTTGATCCGCGCAGTTTCTGGGAATATTACACTCGCGGCTTTGAGACCTGCGTCCGGGAGGGCCGCGTCTTTACGGTGATGAGCTCCTACAACGCGCTGAACGGCATTCCCACCACCGCCAGCCGGTTCCTGCTCACCGACGTCCTGCGGGATCGCTGGGGATTTCGCGGTTATGTTGTTTCTGACTGCGACGCGGTTGCAGACATTTGCCGCTCGCATCACTTTGTCCCCACCTTCGCCGAGGCCGCGGCTCTGGCGGTTAACGCCGGCTGCGACATCAACTGCGGCGATACGCTGCGAAAGTACCTGGGCGAAGCGGTGGATAAGATGCTCATCAGCGAAGAGGCACTGGACCGTTCTTTGATCCGCTCTTTGACCGGCCGCATTCTGCTGGGCGATTTTGACCCGCCCGACCAAAACCCCTACAGCAAGATTCCGATTTCCTGCCTGGAGAGCCCCGCCCACAAGCAGGTCGCTCTGGAGGCTGCGCGGGAATCCGTGGTGCTCTTCAAAAACCAGGCGAATACACTGCCGCTCGATAAAAACCGCCTCAAGAAGATCGCCGTCATCGGTCCGATGGCGGACGTCTGCTACCTGGGGAACTACAGCGGCGCCCCGTTGTCCCTAATTTCGCCCCTCCAGGGAATCAAAGAGCGTTTGGGCCTTCCTCTTGGCCCGGCTTACCATAAGCGCGCCTCTGACTATGCCAAGGTTGAAGGCGGCGCGAAGCTGGAAAGCTACTGCAGCGAAGGCGGCCGGGACCTTACCGACATCAAAAACGGCTCCGGGGCTGCTTACGACAAAGTGCTCTTCACCGGCGCCACGCGCTTTCATGCTCGGGTTGCGAGCTTAACAGCGGGCGGGACCATTGAAGTTCACCTGGACGCTCCCGGTGGGCCTCTGGTCGCGACCCTAAAGGTTTCCAACACTGGAGGGTGGCAGAAGTGGGAGGATGTTAGCGCACCCCTCAAGCCCGTCAAGGGGGAACACTCGATTTACCTCCACTTCACAGGAGGACAGGGAAAGCTCCTCAACCTCCAATCCTTCAATCTCACTCCGACCAGTCCTTTTGCAGGCCATGTGAAGGGAAGCGTCAAGGTAGGTTATGCCATCGGGTGCAACGTTCTTGGCGAGAAGGATGCCGAACAGTTTGATGAGGCCGTCAAGATTGCCAAGGAAGCTGATGTGGCCCTAGTCTTTGTGGGTGCAAACGAACAAGTGGACGCGGAGGCTCAGGACCGCAATTACATCCACTTGCCCGGCGCCCAGCATGAGTTGGTGAAGGCCGTTTACGCGGCCAACCCCAATACGATCCTGGTAATTTCTTCCAACTGCCCGGTAGCCGTGAATTGGGAGCAGGAGCACCTTCCGGCCATTATGGGCGGTCTTTTCCTTGGCCAGCAACAGGGCTACGCGCTGGCGGACGTGCTGTTCGGAAACTACAACCCCGGCGGCAAGATCAGCACAACGTGGTACCACTCCGTTGACGAACTGCCGGACTTCCACGATTACAACATCCGCCAGGGCCGCACCTACATGTATTTCCGCGGCATCCCGCTCTATCCCTTCGGTCACGGCCTGAGCTATACCACGTTCAAGTATAAGAACCTTCAGGTTAGTGATCGAGCGCTTAAGCCGGGCGGCAAAGTCGCAGTCTCTTTTGACCTGACCAACTCCGGCAAACGAGAGGGCGATGAAATCGTCCAGCTTTACGTTCGGTTCATCACCCGGACGCTGGATCGTCCCGCCCTACAGCTTGTGAATTTTGACCGCGTGCACCTAAAGGCGGGCGAAACCAAGTCTGTGAGCCTCGACCTGGACTACGAATCTAATGCGTTGCGATACTGGGATGAGGACAAATATGAATTTGTCGTGGAGCCCGCCAGGGTGGAGGTTATGGTCGGCGCATCTTCGGCAGATATCAAGCTCCGGGGGGAACTCGAGCTCCGCAGCTAGACAAACGGCAAGCCCGGGGAGCACTTTGGGAAGCTCCCCGGGTCATGTCTCGGTTTGATTTCTAAACCAGCATTAGGGTGAACATTTTCCCCTGGTGTTGGGGCCTACCGGGTCCGAGTGCGGCACCGTCCGGCTTAATCCCACCACTTTTCTCCCGGCGCCAAGTGGGCCCGCATAAAGTCTTCGTTGATTTCCAGTCCCAGTCCCGGCTTCTCTAGAATCTGCCAGTTCCCGTCCTTGACCACCGGAACGTCATAAACCACCGCGTTCATGTACTCCTGGGGTGTCAGTTGGCCGGGAGAAAACTCCATTGCCCGGAAGTCCCGCATCGCCGCCGCTGCATGAGCCGAAGCGATCGCCCCCACCGGGCTCGAAGCGTTGTGCGCGCATGTCGGAAGATAAAACAGCGCGGCCATGT
>JBJKQF010000161.1:0-12443 GCA_046705545.1 Terriglobia bacterium | reverse complement strand
TATCCCAAATCTTTTGGGCAGTGCTTGGTTTCGCGGCCGGTGCTGGCGCGGATGTTGTGGCAGGCGCCGGCGCTGGCCCAGGCTTGGCCACTTGTTCCTTCTTGAGCTGGTCAATTTGCGTCTTGAGTGCGTCTAACTCCTGCTGGAGCTTCTCGATGGCGGCCGAATTGTCGGTCCCGGAGTTCTCGCTCTGCGCGCGCAGCGGTGAACACACGAGACCGAAAACCACTAAACCGACAATTAACGTAAGAACACTACGAAAAGTTCTCATCCGCATTCCTTCCCTGTAATTTGGTGTTCCGTCCCGACCAGCACGTACACCTTATGAGTAATGCTATTTTCTGTCCAATTAATAGTTATGCTGTGCGTTATAAAAAACTTTTGGATAAATTTAATTTGTCATCGTCATAAAGAGCGTGCCCTCTCGGATTTATGAACGGAGGAAAAGGCGTGTGTTTATGACCCCGGAGCGGTCCGCAAGACTCGCACTCTTGAAGTGTCTGGGATTTAGATGGGGCTGGATGTGGCAGATTATACTTTGGCGACAAAGAATCACCTCGGCGATGGACACGGTGCAGATCGACTTCTAAAAATCAGCCCCTAAAACAATTTCCATCCGCGGCGTGGGGCCTGGATTTTATCGAATCGGCACTAACCCAAATAGTTATGGTTTCTCGAATGTCTTTCACTGGTTTTATGGAGGGAATGATGTTTTCAGTCGCCTTGGATGTGCTTTGCTGATGAAAACTGCAACAGGCACTGATGAGATATTCATCAATGCTGTCACTTCCTTTAAGCCTTTAAGAATCTGCTAAGTACTCACTGAGGCCGCAAGTAAGATTACGACCACCGTTGTGTTTTTCATCGCCGCGCCTGGGAGCATCTCTGAGGGCCTATCCGGACGAAGTGCCTGCGGGCTTCCCTTAGTGCTGGTGTTTCACTGGCATAGCGCGAAAATCGTGCGGCCGGTTGAGGAGCGTGCAGCTTGGCATTCACCTTGCTGTTCTACATTGCGGAAGTTCGGGAAGAGACTGAACAGGAGGCGTGCGATGACTGCCATATTGGTTTTAGCGACATTCGCGGTGTTTCTGCTGATCGATTATCTGTGGAGCAAAAAGCCGGCCGTGCAACCTGCCATCACTTCTGAGGGCCGGTCCCTAGCCGCGTCGAGACCGCAGCCAGCTTTGGCGGGCGGATTCGAGATTCGAAACAATCTCCGCTATCACCCCGGCCACGCCTGGGCGTTGGGGGAGAGCCCCAACTTTGTGCGCGTCGGCCTGGATGACTTCGCCAGCCGGCTGCTTGGGAAAGTCGGTGAAATTGTCCTGCCGAAGCGCGGGCAGTGGGTGAGGCAAGGGCAGAAGTTCGTCACGATTCTGCGCGATGGCAGCAAGGCTGAGTTGGTTTCGCCCATTGAAGGCGAAGTGACAGGCATTAACGAAGCGCTCCTCAAGAATCCGACTTTGCTGGCTGGCGATCCGTACGGCGAGGGTTGGCTCATGACGGTTCAGGCGCCTGACGCCAAGACAAGCTTCCGCAATTTACTGAGCGGGACGCTGGCTCGCCGGTGGATGGAGGAAGCCAGCACGCGTTTGCGGACGCGCATGTTCGCAACGGCCGGTGCCTTGGCGCAAGATGGCGGTGTGGCCATCGAAGATGTGGCGGCAGAGTTATCTAGTCAGGATTGGAATGAACTCACCGCTGAGTTCTTCCTTACCTAGGGCCTCTTCTGGCGGAATTTCCCCCGCTGGTTTCGGCGATTTTGGACCGAGGCGGGGGACATTCTTGATTCCTAGATCCCCAGAAATAGTGAGCCGCGTCACGGGCGCCAGTGACATGGCTCATTGCCGGTTTTCGCCCTTAGCTGCAACCTATAAACAGACTGATGAATTCTTCATCGTGCCGATGAATTTTTCGGCAAAGGTAGCGCCGAGTCATGGACTTAGAGAACAGGCACAGAGGTTTGTTGCAAGGACAAAACTCGCCCTGTTGAGATTTCCATCACGGTGAACTTCGGGCGGATCCGCTCCGGGAGTAACCGCATGCTTAAATCAATCCTATATGACGCAACGATGTGCATCGACTGCAAGATGTGTGAGCAGGCCTGCGCGGACCGCAACAAGCTCCCTTACACCGACAAAGTTGCCGCCGAGGAGGAACTTTCCGCGCACAAGCTGACGGCGGTGGAGGCCAAGGGGGACAAATTCATGCGGAGGCTCTGCATGAATTGCGAGGACCCCACTTGCGCTTCGGTATGCCCGGTAGCGGCCCTGCAGAAGACTCCCGAGGGTCCGGTCACCTATGACGCCTCTCGTTGCATTGGCTGCCGTTACTGCATGATGGCTTGTCCCTTCAACGTTCCCAAGTATGAATGGGGTTCGCTGCTGCCACGGGTGAAGAAGTGCGACATGTGCGCGGACCGCGTGGCGGCGGGCAAGCCGACAGCCTGCGCGGAAATCTGCCCCACCGGCGCCACCAAGTTCGGTGACCGCGACGCCCTGATTGCGGAAGCGAAAGAGCGCATCGCCAAGAACCCGGGCCAATACTTCAATCACATTTATGGCTTGAATGAGGTGGGCGGAACCTCCGTGCTGCTGCTCTCCAGCGTGCCTTTCGCGGAGTTCGGATACCGGACCAACCTTCCCAAGCAGCCGCTTCCGATGCTCACCTACCGTGTGCTGTCGCACATTCCCAGCGTGGTTACTCTGGGCAGCGTTTTCCTGGGTGGCGTCTGGTGGATTACCAGCCGCCGGGAGGCTGTTGCAGCGGCGGAAGGCCGCAAGGTGGAAACTGAAAAGACTAAGAAGCGAGGCTGAAGATGCACCTTCCCAAGCTGACGTTCTGGAAAGCGGTTTTGGGCCTTGTCCTGCTGGCGGGGTTGTATGCCACGGTGCTGCGCTTTACAGGCGGGCTTGGGGCCTCCACGCACTTGAGCGACGCTTTCCCCTGGGGATTGTGGATCGGGTTTGACGTGCTCTGCGGCGTGATGCTGGCGGCGGGAGGCTTTCTGCTGACGGCCACGGTTTACATCTTCAACCTGGAAAAGTTCCGGCCCATCGTTCGCCCCACCATCCTCACGGCGTTCCTGGGTTACTCGCTGGTTGTGGTCGCGCTGATGTTCGACCTGGGGCGGCCTTACCGCATCTGGCATCCGATGGTGATGTGGAATCCGCACTCCGCCATGTTTGAGGTAGCTTGGTGCGTGATGCTTTACACCACGGTCCTGGCGCTGGAATTCTCCGCCGTGGTTTTTGAGCGGCTGCGCCTGGATAAGCTGGCAAGAATTCAGCACGCGATCTCGATTCCACTGGTCATCCTAGGCGTCCTTCTTTCCACCTTGCACCAGTCCTCTCTCGGAACTCTGTACCTGATCGTTCCCGACAAGCTGTTCCCGCTCTGGTATTCGCCCTTGTTGCCGGTTTTCTTCTTTATCTCTTCGGTGGCGGTCGGGCTGGCTATGGTGATTTTTGAATCCTGGATGAGTTCCAAGGCTTTCCATAAGCGGCTGGAGCTGTCCTTGCTGGTTCCCCTCGGCCGCGTGCTGCTGGTCGTGCTGGTCATCTACGGCGTGCTCCGCTTTCAAGACCTCTATCACCGCGGCGCGCTGGGGCTGCTTCGGAAGCCCGGCTATGAAGTGGACCTGTTTCTGGTTGAAATTCTGCTGGGCTTGATCCTGCCCATTGCCTTGTTGCTGGTGCGGCGCGTGCGCGAGACGGCCGGCGGGCTTTATCTATCCGCCGTGCTGGTGCTGCTGGGTTTCGTCACCAACCGCCTGAACGTGAGCATCACGGGGATGGAAGGCGCGGCGGGCGTTCACTACATTCCCAAATGGACGGAGCTGGCGGTGACGGGAAGCATCATCGGTGCAGGCTTTTTGATCTTTGCGCTGGCAGTCAAGCACCTTCCGATTTTCCCGGAGGCCCCTTCCACGCCGCCTCCACAGGAGCGCCCGGTTGTCGAGATGACCCATGCGTCTGTCTGATGCAAGCGCGGCGATTTCCAAGCGCTGGGTCCGAGTGGCCCATAGTATCAGCGCCAAGCTGGTCATTCTTCTCGTCGCCCTCATGGCCTTGGTCTTTGGGCTGCTCGGCTACCTCAACATCCGGCTACAGAGGCATCAGCTTGAGAAGAGCACCCTGGCCAGCGCCGAGCGCGTGAGCGACGTCATCAAGCGCAGCGCCTCCTACTACATGCTCCGCAACCAGCGCGACGGATTGTACCGCGTGATTACGGAGATGGCCAATGAGCCGGGCATGGTGCGCATCCGCATCATCAACCAGCAAGGGCGCATCAGTTTCTCGTCGGATCCCAAAGAGATCAACACCTTCGTCAATAAGCAGGCGGAAGCCTGCTATGGCTGCCACAGCCAATCAGAGCCTCTCACCCGGCTGAACCGCCCGGACCGCTTTCGCACCTACCGGATGGCCGGCGGCCAGCGGGTGCTCGGGATCATCAACCCCATTGAGAACTCCGCCGAGTGTTCAAACGCCTCCTGCCACGCGCACCCGGCTAGCGTCACAGTCCTGGGAGTATTGGACACGGACCTTTCCCTGGCCAGCGCCGACGCCAGCGTTGCGGAGGGAACCCGCCGGATGCTGGTGTATACGCTGCTCGCGATTCTGGTGATCTCTTCCCTGAGCGTGATATTCATCTGGAGGGTGGTCAACAACCCCTTAAAGGTTCTGGAGGATGGCACGGAGCACTTGGCTTCCGGAGACCTGGGCTATCAGCTTGATGTCCGCTCCCATGACGAGGTGGCGGACCTAGCGCGCTCTTTCAATACCATGAGCAGGGAGCTGAACGACGCCCGCAAGGAGATCATCGATTGGGGGCGTACTCTCGAGGTCCGCGTTCAGCAGAAGACTCAAGAGCTCAACCGCGCTCACGAGCAGATGCTGCGGGTGGAAAAGATGGCTTCCATCGGCAAGCTTGCGGCCATTGTGGCCCATGAAATCAACAATCCGCTGGCGGGAATCCTGACTTACGCCAAGCTTCTAAAGAAGCGCTTTGTAAGCGCCACCGCAAAGGATGACGAAGTTTTTTCTTCGCTGGAGCTCATCGAATCGGAGAGCCGCCGCTGCGGCGAGATCATCAAGAATCTTCTCACCTTTGCCCGCGCCACCTCCATGAACTACCAGCCGGCGGACCTGAACGGGGTGATCGACCGTTGCGTGCGTTTGGTGCAGCATCAGCTCGATCTCTCCGGGATTCAGCTGCACCTGGACCGGGCGGAGGCCCTCCCGGCCGTTCAGTGTGATCCGGCGCAGATCGAACAGGTGATCCTGGCGCTGATGATCAACGCCATTGACGCCATGCCGAAAGGCGGCAACCTGACCCTGCGCAGCCGCAGGGCGGCGGGCGCTCCGCAGGTTCAGATTGAAGTGCAGGACGACGGCGGGGGAATTCCTGCCGAACTTTTGCCGGAAATGTTTGAGCCCTTCTTTACTACCAAGGAGCGCGGCCACGGGCTGGGTCTGGGCCTAGCGATCAGCCGGATGATTGTGGAGCGCCACCAGGGACAGATCGAAGTCGACTCCCAGGTGGGCCGGGGAACTACTTTTACCGTCACTCTGCCGGTCTCCGCTCCTGTTGCTCCCGTGGCGACGGGGGCCGGAATGGGTCTGTAAGCTGCTTTGGGAACGGGCGTGATCGACGCTGGGGCGGGCATCAACCCCGTCCTGACAGCCGGAGGGAGGCGGGGACGCCGCCCTTACAAAGACAATGGTGAGCCGATGAACAAAAAAGGAAATATCCTGATTGTGGACGACGAATTGATCGTTCGCGACTCTTTGGGCAAATGGTTCCGCGAGGAAGGCTACGAGGTGGGAACCGCCGAGAGCGCCAAGGAAGCGCTGACCCTGTTGGCCCAGCAGGCGTGGGACGTCGCGCTGCTGGACATCAAGATGCCCGGTACGGACGGGATCGAGCTGCAAGCCCGGCTGCGCGAGATCAAGCCGGATTTGATTGTCATCATCATGACGGGCTACGCCTCCGTGGAGACCGCCGTGGCCGCACTCAAGAACGGCGCCTACGACTACGTGGTGAAGCCGTTTGATCCGGAGGACATCTCGCACACAGTCCACAACGCCCTGGCCCACAAGCGGACCGAGGAAGAGAACCTCCGCCTGCGCGAACAGGTGGCGGAGACGGCCCGCCCGCAGGATCTGGTCGGCAAGAGCCCGGCCATGCAGCGTGTTTTCGAGTCTATTGAAACCGTGGCGCCCACCGAGGCCACCGTGCTGATCCTGGGCGAGAGCGGAACTGGCAAGGAACTAGTGGCACGAGCCATCCATGCGGCAAGCCCCCGCCGCTACAACCGCATGGTGGTGATCCACTGCGGGGCGCTGGCGGAAACGCTGCTGGAAAGTGAATTGTTTGGGCATGAGAAAGGCGCCTTTACCGGCGCCCAGTACCGTAAGAAGGGCAGTTTTGAGGTGGCGGATGGCGGCACGGTGTTTCTGGACGAGATCGGCGACATCAGTCTGAAGACCCAGACGGACCTGCTGCGCGTTTTGCAGGAGCGGGAGATCACGCGCGTGGGCGGAAACGTGCCGATCCACGTTGACTTCCGCTGCATTGCGGCGACCAACAAAGACCTGGGGGTTTTGATCGAAGAAGGGAAATTCCGCCCCGACCTCTTTTACCGCCTCAATGTGTTCCAAATTACCCTGCCGCCCCTGCGCCGGCGTAAGGACGACATTCCGCTGCTGGTGGAGCACTTTATTCGCAAGTTTTCCGCCTCCATGAACAAAGGTGTGACGCGGATTTCGCGGGAGGCGATGGCGCTTTTGCAAGCCTGCGACTGGCCCGGCAACGTGCGGGAGCTGGAAAATGCCGTCGAGCGCGCCATGGTGGTGGCCCAGGAATCGGAACTTCAGGAGAACGACTTTACCCTGAAGCTGCCGCAGGCGGGACCTTTCCGCTTTACGCTGGAGGAGGCGGAGCGTGACCACATCCTTGAGATCGTGGGGATGTGCGACGGCAACCAGACGCGCGCTGCGGAGCTTCTGAACATTGACCGCGTGACCCTCCACAACAAACTCAAAAAATATGGATGGAAAAAGGCGCATGTGGGGGGCTCATGAGCCTGATTCAACTCCTGCCCATTGGAGAAGCCGACCCGGAGTTGCTGGGGCGGCTGGGCGCGGCGCTTTCGGAGGAGTTCGGCGGGGCCTGCGAAACCCTGAAAGCCAGGTTTGATCCCGAACCGGCGTTGCACCCGGAGCGGCGACAATATAGCTCCACGGATCTGCTGGGACGCATGCGGCCATATCTGGCGCCGGACTCCGGGCGGCTGCTGGGGGTTACGCCGCTCGACTTGTACATTCCCATCCTGACGTTCGTTTTTGGCGAGGCGCAACTGGAGGGCTCGTGCGCGGTGGTTTCCACCTGCCGGCTGCGCCAGGAGTTCTACGGGCTGCCGCCGGACCGGGAATTACTTGAGGCGCGGCTGTTGAAGGAAGCGGTGCATGAGCTGGGCCATACGCTGGGCCTAGTTCACTGCGATGATTACCGCTGCGCCATGGCCGCTGCGCACAGCGTGGAATTGATTGACCTGAAGGAGACCGGGTTGTGCGCGGATTGCCGCGCGCGCTCGCGCCTGGCGATTCGGACTTAGGGGAGGGTCAGGGGCGGGTTTGAAACCCGCCCCTGCAAAACATGGCATATTAGAAGTTGTAGAACGCCTTGACCGCGTCTTTGTTCACGTCGGTCGAGACCTGGTAAGGCGTCGCAACGCCGTGGAATGCGTTACCCACCAGATAGACGCCCTGGGTTTTCGAGCCCTGGACTCCTACGAAAACCTTGGTTCCCGCACGGGTCTGGGAGTTGCGAATCGTGGCGCCGTCAACATTGTTGAGCACCACCGCCGGGGTTCCCGAACCCGGCTTGGCTGGTCCACCCAGAAAATTGTCCACCCGAAGCCCATCGATATCCTGAAAGTAGAGCGCGCTTTGCCATTTGTCGTATTTAGGCGCTTCCCAATGGACTTCCACATCCTTCAGTTGCAGATTCTTCGCGTAGCGGAATTGCATGGCGTGGATGGACTTGTTGTAAAGGGCCTTGGGATCTGAGGAGATGAACAACTTGACGTTCTCGATGCTGATGTTCTTGAGCCAGCTTGTGGGGTAGCCCTCGATCAGGCAGGAGCCCTGCCCGTGAGCGATGACGTTGCGGATAATCACGTTGCGAATGGAGCCGGCGGGAGGCTCGCCGGGGAAGTCCGGCTTGTGCTGGCTTTCACTGCTCCGCTGGATGGTGAAGTAGATGGGATCGCCGTCGCCCCACCAGAACCAGTCATATTGGCGGCAGTTGATTACCAGGTTGGAAAGCACCACGTTGTCCACGTAGCCGCCCTCGTACACCATGAAAGCGATGCCGCGGTTGGAGCCCGTAATCACGCAGTTGGAGATGGTCACATTGCGCACGCAGTTCCGGTTTCCGTCGCAGAACTTAATGGCCGCTGAGGCTGAGGATAGGCGGCAATTGGTCACCGTAATATTTTCGCAGGGCAGCGCCGGGCCGTACCAGTTCATGGAATAGAACACAATGGAGTCGTCCCCGGTCTCGATGGTGCTGTTGGCGATGCGGACGTCTTTGCAGCCGTCAGGATCGATGCCGTCCGCCCAGACGCCCGTTTTGCGGCTGGTGTGGATGTAGATGCCGTCGATCACCAAGCGCACGCAGCCGTAAGGATTGATTGTCCAGCTGGGAGAATCGATAAAGGAAAGACCGGCGATCCGGACGTTTGTGCAGCGGCGCAACTGGATCATGTGGGGGTTGGGCCCGCTGTTGGGGTAGCCCTTGGGATAGGCGCGCATCAGGGGTTTGCCCAGCAAGTTGGCTTTGGCCTGCGCCAGGATGCGGTTGATTTCAATGTCCACGTAGTGCTGGTGATTCACTTCCCAGACGTATTGCGACTGGCCGTTGACGATGCCGCGTCCTTCAATGGTGATGTCGTGCGCGTCTTCGGCGAAGAGCAACGCCGGCTCGTCGTAGTCCTTTACGTCGCGCGAAGCGTAAAGCGTGGCTCCCGAGTCAATCAGGATTCTGACGTGGCTGCGCAGATGAATGGTTCCGGAGGTGTACTCGCCGGCCGGCAAATAGACGGTTCCGCCGCCGGCTTTCGCGCAGGCGTCCACAGCGGCTTGAATGGCTTTCTGGGCGTTATCCGCCTTCCTGCCTGTGGCGCCGTAGTCTTTGACGTTGAAGTAGGCAGGGTTGGTGGCAGCGCGCAACTGAATAGCCGCCAGCAGAACGGCAAGGGCGAGGGCTGCCAGATAGAACTTGTGGATTGCTTCCGATCTCATATCTTTTCCTCCGGGGTCAGTCAACTCGTCTGGGGTAACCAAACATCCTAGCATACCTTGCGACGGCCACCGCCGGACGTCCGCGGGAATTCCGCGGTTCTTTCAGGTGCAATCCTGTGAGGGATTTACGTGCGGTGGGCGCGTTTTGACTTGGTTTTTTTGATCAAGAACCGCGGGACTTTAAGGTATAATTATCACACGGAGGGGGAGCCCTGCAAGGCGGGCTGGCTCATGGTGCCGGATCACCTTTTTGCTGATAGCTAATGAAAGCAAAGAGGTTATCGGAGTGCTGAGTTGAGGTCGATCGCCCTGTTTAGCGTGCTGCCTAACTCCATTCCTAAGGCGCTTTCAGGCGTTCCTTCCGGCATCGAGCAGAATCAAATCAATATGAAGATTCGGGACCGCTTCGGTGTTCGAGACGCAGCATTTTAGCTCGAATGCCGGTGTGTCCAGGCGATTGAGCTCGGCGTGGAATGAACCCCCAAGTCCGGCTTGCGCGATTTCGGCCCAACCTGTCCCGCTGGGGTGTGTCCACAGCGATTGGCCACATTCTGCTCTGCGCGCTGCTGGTGTGTTTTGCACCGCGCCTCGCCGGGGCGGCTGCGGATGGCGCCACGGAGACCTACCACCTCAGCAAGATTGACAACGATCTGCTGGACAACATCTCGCGGAGATCTTTCCGGTATTTCTGGGAACAGCAAAATCTCCACACCGGACTCGTTCTGGACCGTGCAAGGGTTGACGGACGCCCGGACGACGACCCGCAGCACAAAAACATTTCGAGCATCGCCGCCACGGGCTTTGGATTGACGGCGCTTTGCATTGGCGCCCAGCACCGGTGGGTCAGTCCGGCGCTGGCGCGGAGGCGCATTCGCACCACGCTGCGTTTTTTTGCCTATCACGCTCCGCAGGAGCATGGCTGGTTCTATCATTTTTTGGACGCCCGAACCGGCAAACGGCGATGGAAAAGTGAAGTCTCTTCCATCGATACGGCGCTGCTGCTTGCGGGCGTGCTGACGGCGCGGCAGGCGTTTCCGAACGATCCGGAAATCGTTCACCTGGCAAACTTGATTTACGATCGCGTCGATTTCCCCTGGATGCTCAACGGGAGCCGCCTGTTTCTCTCCCATGGCTGGAAGCCGGAGACGGGCTTTCTGCCCTACCGTTGGGACACTTACAGCGAAGCGAAGATTCTCTACGTGCTGGCGATTGGGTCTCCCACGCACCCGATCACGCCGGATGCCTGGTACGGCTGGAAACTCCCGGTGGTCAACTGGGGAGGGTACGTCTACATCGGGGGAGGGCCGCTCTTCATTCAGCAGTATTCGCAGGCGTGGCTGGACTTGCGAAACGTAGACTATTCCCGAACTCCGCCCGTGGATCGCTTTGTGCCGCGCGTCAACTACTTTGCGAACGCGGTGATGGCGACTCACGCTCAGCAGGCGCTGGGTGTCGATCTTGCCCAGCGGTTTCGCGGCTATTCCGCAAAGGTTTGGGGAATCACGGCTTCCGATAGCGCCAACGGATACGTTGCGTGGGGAAACTCGCCCAAGGATTCCCGAATCGACGGCACGGTGGTTCCCAGCGCCGCCGCGGGTTCGGTCATGTTCGCTCCCCGCATCTGTATTCCCGCCTTGCGAGCCATGTTGCTGAAGTTCGGCAGGAAGATTTACGGCCGGTACGGATTCGCGGACGCCTTTAATCCCACCACGGGGTGGGTCAGCCGCTACGTGATCGGCATCGACGTTGGTATCACGCTGCTCAGCGCGGAAAATTTGCGGACAGGCAATGTGTGGCAGTGGTTCATGAGCAACGCCGACGTTGACCGGGCCTTGGGTACGGTCGGGCTTGTGCCGAGCGAGATCGCCTCCTCCGGCCAAAACAGCAGCCGCCCGGCCGGCGCGGGAAAATCCGACGAGAGCCTGGGTGGACAGAAGGTGCCTGCGGAAATCCGCTTGTCGCACGACCACCGGATTCCCGTTTCCGGCTTTGAATACAAGATTCCGATTTCTGCTCAAAAGCCGCAGTAATCCCCACCGATTAATCCACTACGCTTTGAGGGTTCTTATGCTTGCGGAGGAGGCGGTTCCTTGCCGGAAGTTGGCGGGTTCAAGGAAAAGTCCAGCAGGACTTCGGCAATCAAATGAGTCTCTGTTGCGCCCTTCGCGGAATCGAGGAAGGGCTCGAATGGCTCAGGATTGTTTTCTTCTTCCGGACTCAAGCCTGAGGTTTGGGGCCGAAAGACCAAGCCGGTTTCTTCAGGCTCGGCGGAGGAAATTTTTTCGTGCAGCAAAAGCTCGGTGGCCATAACCTGCGGCTCCTGGTGGAACCACCGCTGGAGTGAAGATTCTGCCAGTAAATTGCAGACCGCGAGCAGGCTCATCCCCTGGTGGTGGGCCATCCAGCACCGGACTCTCTCGCCATTCGCGCTTCCGGCAATCCCGCCGGTTGAGTAATCAATTGATTCATAAAAGCCAAAGCAGCCGGACCATCCCAATTCCCCCATCATCTTCAGATTGTGGGTGGCCGCTGCGGCGTTAACCTGAAGCGCCAGGAAGCTTGCGTATGGCGCAATCACCAGATCGTCCGAAGCGTTGGGATCGAGTGCCAGGTCCGGTAACCCGAAGGCGCGATACTGATAGATACCTTTGGGATCAACCGCGCTGTAGGCCGCTTCCGAAATGCCCCACGGGACGTCCTTTTGCTTGGTGTACCGTTGCTGACAAGCCACCGCCGAGTCCATGCTCTGGTCCAGAAGGGTGCCGGAGTAAGACCGCATCCAGAGTAGGGGCATGAGATACTCAAACATCGTCCCGCTCCAGGAAACCAGGACGGGACCTCCCTTCGCGAGGGTTCGAGACCTCCCGAGGTGGAACCATGCCTCTCGCGGGATGTCCCCTTTGGCAATGGCTATGAAGGTTGCGCTCCGGGCTTCAGAAGCGAGCAAGTCGTAACAGGCTTGGTCCCGCCGCTGGGTGGCAACGTTGTAACCGATCGATAGAACCTTCCTTTGGGGGTCGTAGAGGAAACGGAAATCCATGGCGTTCAGGAGTTCTCCGGCTTCTTCCGCCAGGCGCTCTAACCTTTCAGAAAATTCAGTTGCCTTTTGAGCGCAAGCATCCAGGAGCGCGCTCA
>JBJKQF010000160.1:0-22651 GCA_046705545.1 Terriglobia bacterium | reverse complement strand
CTTACTCAGAAGGAGATCAACTAGCCTGATCATCTCGCGCGTGTTCTTTCCGCTCGAATAAAAATGTGTCACTTGATTCGTCGAAAGCTCCAGTGCCGCTGTGATGATTAAGCGTCCCTTTGATTTCTGGAATTGAGGCACAGTGGGGTACTCGCCGGGGCCGACAAGTCGTCGTCCGCCTTGCTGCTTTACGGAAAATGGACCAAACTCGTCAATCGAGAAAAAGCGTTGTGTCCGTTTCAAGGTTGAAAGAATTCGGTGAATGAGGTCCAGTTTTTCTCTATAATGTGGGTCGTTACTTGTCAGAACTTGCCTCGTTTTTATGCGCCGATAGCCTGCCTCTCTGATGATGGCGCTAACATGATCCTTTTTAATCGGCATTCCGAGCCGGGCCATTACGCATGCAAGATCTTTGATCGTCCACGCTGTGCGGTTAAAGCCGTGGTCCTTTGGAGGCGAGTGTATGATGCTGATAAGCGCATCCTTGTACTTAGGAACTTTCCACTTAATGACTCCTTTGCGTGAAGGGAAAAGTGCGTCAATCCCAAGA
The DNA here is from genome assembly GCA_046705545.1 of Terriglobia bacterium. Taxonomy (GTDB): domain Bacteria; phylum Acidobacteriota; class Terriglobia; order UBA7540; family UBA7540; genus JAMCXS01. The sequence continues at coordinate 22,101 of JBJKQF010000160.1, read as the reverse complement.
CGTTTGAATTGTCGCTCATATTTCTTTACTGTTCTGCAACCAATACCGAGGCCTTGGGCTATAAAGTCTCTCGGTACGCCGTAGAGATGAAATATTACAATTAGGGCACGGATTCTTTTGCAGCATGAATGGTCAGTCAAGTAAGAGTAGAGTGTAGCGAGGTCTTTCGACTGTAATGTTCCCCGAAGGTCGTGCTTAATTCGCTCATGCGTAACGCCTAGCGCAAACCGAAGCATGAACACAAAAAGTTGACACTCTCTTATTCGCAACTCTCTGTTAAGTTCCATTATTGTCAGAAGCGAATGCAGGGCATCCTTCTGCTGGGGGATAAATACGAGCGGCAGGCCGCGTTTCTGAACGTCCTGTGCCTTGACCATCTGCGCCGAGGCACGTTGTTCCCAGTTTCGATAAGCCTTGTTGAATATCCGTGGTTGTCGATGAGATCTGGGCTCCGGATATCGCATATATGAACCTTCCGATGGCTCAAGCGGCATTTCCGGTTTTAATCGAATAGAAAAGTTTGAGACCAGGTACCAGCTACCAACATGTACGAGGAATGATGGTAGTGTAGCAGTTTTGCCCTCTGAATAGCTAACCCCCAAAGCGCGTTGACTTGCTTGGGAAGCCTTTTTATACTCAAGTCCGAATCGAGAAAGTCCAAAGGAGGCGTTGTGGCGGCACTCAGCAAAGCTGAAATCCAGCAAAAACTAAAAGAGATGCAGGGCTGGTCTCACACGGGAAAGTCTCTGCATAAGAAATACACCTTAAAGTCCTTCATGCCTGCCATCAACCTGGTCAACAAGATTGCCGCGGCTGCGGAAAAGGAACAACACCACCCTGACATGACGATCAACTACAACATCCTGACCATCTCGCTATCGACGCACAGCGAAGGCGGTATCACGCAGAAGGATTTCGACCTAGCGCGGCAGATTGACCACTTGGCTGGCGGGGATTCCTAAACCAGCCGTATTTGCCGCTCGCTCTTTCTGCGCGCGGCTTGCTTAACTTTTTGGGGTAGCTTTCCGAGAGCGATCGGCCTCCCGGATTTTTCTTTCTGGAAAGAAACGAGGCATGGCGACATTTGCGCAATGGGTTCACGTCAGCGCTGCGGTGATTGGCGTGGGTGGGATGGGGTTTATGCTGTTTGTCCTCTTCCCGTCGCTGGGGGCGCTTAACGACGGGCAGCGAGACCGTTTGCTAAAGTTTGTTCTGGGGCGATTCCGCTGGGTTATGTGGACGGTGATCTTCCTGCTCATCGCTTCCGGCTTGTACAACGTCCGCTTGGTCTGGTTGGTTCCCTGGGGGCCCTATTGGCGCTTGCTGACCATCAAAATCGTCCTGGCGCTGATTCTTTTTGTTATCATCCTGCTTTTGACCATTCCGCTGGGCTTCTTGAGGAAGTTTCGCGAGCATCGACAAGTTTGGCTGGCTATCGCCTTTGGGTTGGGCATGGCGGTAATTTTGATCTCTGCTTACTTGCGCCGCGGAGGGTAGGTAGTGGGAGGGCCGCACGCCCCTCAAGGTTTCCTGAAAGAGCAAGAAGCGCTAGAAAAAGGAGAACTGCAGAACACCCCAGCGGATCAGACGATTTCCGCCGTTGTCTTTTTGAGTTTCGCGCTTTAAGGTAAGCGAGGCTTGGCGTCTCTTGGGATGTCAGGGGTGGAGCAGAATCTTTCCGAAGAAATCCCGGCTCTCCATCTTTTGCTGTGCGGCAGCCGCGTCCTTCAGGTGAAACGTCGAGTCGATGACGGCCTTCAGATTTGACTGCCCGATCAACTTCAGGACCTCCAGTAACTCCCCTTTGCCGCCCATAAATGAGCCCAGAATGCTCCGCTGGCGGCCGAAGAGCGCCTGGACGTTCAGTTTGACCTCTCCGCCCGAGGTCACGCCGCAAGTAACCAGCCGCCCGTAGGTGGCCAACGATTCAAAACAATCGTCCCACACCGCAGCGCCCACGTGCTCGACAATCACATCCACGCCGCGCTTGTCAGTCAGCCGCTTCACTTCCTCCGCAATAGATTGCGTAGTGTGATTGATTCCTTCATCGGCGCCAAGCGTGCGCGCTTTTTCCAGCTTTCCATCGGTTCCCGCCACCGTAATGACGCGCGCCCCGGCAAGCTTGGCAATCTGGATGGCGGCGCTTCCCACTCCGGAGCCCGCTCCCAGCACTAGAACATCTTCTCCCGTTTTCAAGCCGGCCCGCGTAAAGAGCATGTGCCAGGCGGTCAAAAAGACCAGGGGTACAGCCGCGGCTTCCTCAAAGTCCAAGTCGCCGGGGATGGGAATCACGTTGCGCTCGGGTGCCTTTACATATTCGCCGTAGCCGCCATCTGCCATCACCCCAAAGAGCGTGTAACTACGGCAGGCACTGTCCATGCCGTTGCAGCAAGCCTCGCACTGGCCGCAACTGATTCCTGGCGCCAGCAGCACGCGGTCTCCGCTTTTGAAGCGCGTCACGAGACTCCCTGCTTCCGCAACTTCACCGGAGATATCACTGCCCAGAATGTGCGGCATGGGCAGCTCCCAGGCCCGCACGCCTTCGCGCAACCACAAGTCGAGATGGTTCAGCGCGCAGGCTTTCACTTTCACGAGGACTTCGTTGGCTTGAATCTTTGGGTCGGGGGCGTTCTCGAACTTTAATACATCCAAACCGCCGTGCTGATGGAATCGAACCGCTTTCATGCTTCGCGCTCCTTCGGTAACCGTTAAAAGCGCCTTCGCGGCGTGGCGCTCAGCCTCGGGGCTCCAACCGACCCTACGTAAAGAATAGCAGCTTGAGAACGACCACCATCGCGACACCCGCTCCCACGGTCAGGGTAATGCGCAGGCTGCTCATCTTGTTCACCTCGGGGATCAGGTCGGAGGCCGCTACCTAGAGCGTTACGCCGGCTGAAAGCGCCAGCCCGTAGCTGACCCAGCGATGAGCCACGCCCATTGCCAAAATGCCCGCGAGCCGGGAAACCCCCAGAGCGCCCGCGGCTGCCATTCCCATGCGGCGTTTCTTGCCAGCCGTCACCATCACGGAAGAGATGGTGAAGCCCTCGGGAATGTTGTGGAGGATGGTAGCTCCAAAGATCACTGTGCCTAGCCAGTTGGAGATCAAAAAGCCCGAGACGATGGCCACTCCGTCAAAAAAGGTGTGAACCACCAAGCCTCCGAGGGCTGCGTACGCAACGCGGCTATTCAGAAATTCTTCGGGATGCGTTTCCTCTCCAAAGTGGAAGTGAGATGGCCAGGAGTGCTCGAAGAGATGCACGACGAAATATCCCGCCAAGACGAGGACTGAGCCGGTCCGCGGCTCAAGAAGCAGGCTCTCCGGAATCATTTCCGTGAGGGTGGTGGCCAGCATGAATCCCGAGCCCAGCGCGATGAAGTAGGCAAGAAAGGGCCGGCTCCAGGCGCGCGCGGAGACGATGGAGGCGCCAAATAGGTTGGCAAGTCCCGCAGCGACTCCAAGGACCAGGCTGATTTTGATTGGCGACATGATGATGAGCCCCAATTCGCAGAAACGTTCTTAACTGGAATGCCGGAAATGAACGATCTCTCCGTCGTGCACGATGTATTCCTTTCCTTCCAGTTTGAGCGTACCCCGGCTGCGGGCTTCCGCAAAATTTCCCGCAGAGATCAGCTCTTCGTAAGCGATCACTTCAGCGCGAATGAATCCGCGCTGTATGTCAGAGTGAATCTCGCCCGCCGCCTCAAGAGCGGTGGCCCCCTGGGGGATAGTCCAGGCGCGGCACTCATCTTCGCCGACGGTAAAAAAAGAGATCAAGCCGAGAAGACCGTAACTCGAGCGGATCAGTCGTGAGATGGCCGACTCCTTGAGATTATAGCTGGAGAGGAACTCCGCGGACTCTGCATCGCTCAGTTCGGAAAGCTCCTCTTCGATCTTTCCACAGACCGCGGTTACGCCCGTCTTGGGGCGCTGCTTGAGTCCGGCCTCCTGCGCAAACTCGTCCGCCGCGTCGGTGCGAGCAGCATCCTTTTCTCCCAAGTTCAGGACGTAAAGCATCGGCTTGAGAGAAAGAAAAGTGAATCCTCGCAAGGTGCGCTCTTCGTCAGCGCTGAGATCGAGTTCCCGCAAGGGCTGCTGGGCTTCAAGAGCGTGCTTGGCCTTAAGCAAGGCCTGATGCTCCTTCTCGAGCGCGGGATTCTTTTGCTTCTTAATGTCCTTGTCCAGCCGCTCGAGGCGCTTCTCAACGATGGCCAGGTCGGAGAGAATCAGTTCCAGTTCCACGGATTCGATATCACGCTTCGGGTCAACCCCGCCCTCGGCGGGGATCGTAGAGTCCTCAAAGGCGCGGACCACGTGGGCCAGAGCATTCATTTCCTTGAGCGCGGCGGACTGAGTCCCAGTGCGTGAGAGTTGGATAATGCTTGCCGGGGTATCAACGTATTCGATACTGGCATGGACCAGTTTCTTGGGGTTGAACATCTCCGCCATGCGATCCAAGCGAGGGTCCGGAACTTTAACAACGCCCACGTGGGTTTCAGGCTTGCCGCTGGCAAGCTTATCGGCAGGCACGCGGGTCAGAATTTGAAAAAGCGTTGTTTTGCCGACCATGCCGAGTCCGACGATACCAATCTTGAGCACAACATCCTTTCGTTACTATGGGAAGTGGCTGGTCACTGAAGACCACTGAAGATTTGATACTAACATAGGTGAGGACACGGGCGAATTAAGCTGGTGGAACAAACTTGGTGAGATTATATAGCGAAATCCTGTACAGGGCCGCGTTTTCGCGGTATTTGTTATGGGCGACGAAACACTGAGAGTTTCAATCCGGGAGGGTCACTACAATGGGTCAGCAAACCAAACGTACTCTGGCTGGAGCGCTCCTTGCCTGTATCGTGTTGCTTTGGCCGCTGCTGGGTATAGGACAGCAGGAGGGTGCGTCAGGATCACTCGAAGTGGGCTCACTCCGTTGCGAATACTTAGTCAACCCGATGGGGATTGACGTGCCCAGACCCCGCCTAAGCTGGATTCTCGAAGCCGAGGATTCTGGAGCAAGGGGTCTCGATCAAACCGGTTATCAAATTCTGGTGGCGAGCGACCCGGCCAAGCTGAGCCCCGGCAAGGCCGATCTCTGGGACAGCGGGAAGGTGGCATCCGACAAGTCGAGCCAAGTGGAATACTCGGGGAAAGCGCTCCCCTCCGGAACCCTGTGCTGGTGGAAGGTTCGTGTCTGGGATCAGTCAGGAAGAGTGTCGGCATGGAGTTCTCCGGGCATGTGGAGTATGGGCTTATTTCACGCGTCGGACTGGGCCGGCCATTGGATCAGCGGAAGCGTGGCCCTAAATGACGCTCACGCGGTTTACTTGCGCCGCGTAGCCAGCCTGAGCCAGCGTCCTTTGCGAGCGACAGCTTATATATGCGGCTTGGGATATTACCAGCTTTATATCAATGGCCAGCGTGTCGGGGATCACGTGCTTGATCCCGGTTTTACGGACTATGACAAGCGCGTGCTTTACGTGACCTATGACGTTACTCATCTGCTGCGTGAGGGGCAGAACGCCGTGGGAGTTGTCCTAGGCAACGGCTGGTACCACCCCATTATCCCAGACCTCTTTGGCTTTGAGCATGCACCATGGAGGAGCTCTCCAAAGTTGCTCCTGAATATCGACGTAGAGTTCCCGGGCGGCAGCCATGAAACGATCACCAGCGGCTCTTCCTGGAAATGGTCCACCGGCCCCATCGTTTTCAATGGGATTCGCGCCGGAATCACCTACAACGCTGGGCTTGCTATGCCAGGATGGACGCAGCCGGAGTTCAATGACTCTCACTGGCAACCCGCCGTGGAGGTCTCCGCTCCCAAGGGACAATTGACAGCGCAAATGGAGCCGCCGATGCGCGTGACGGAAATTCACCATCCCGTGCGGCTTACCGAGCCAAAGCCCAACGTTTTCGTTTTTGACTTCGGAGTGAATCTCACCGGCTGGGCCCGATTTGAGGCGCATGGGGAGCCGGGCCAGAAGATACTTCTAAAGTATGACCTGGTCTTAAGCCCGGACGGCACGGCGGACATGCAGTACTGCCACAGTCACACCCACGGGCGCTTCCAGACGGATGAACTGATTCTTAACCAGCAAGGCGAGGGCGAACTGGACCCCGAATTTACGTACCACGGCTTCCGCTACGTGGAAGTTGATGGGTTAAATTACAAGCCATCGCTTGGCAGCCTGGTTGGCATTACTGTGCATACGGACTGGCAATCCGCGGGAAGTTTCGCGTCCTCTGACCCGAAGATCAATCGTATGCAGAAAGCTATTCGCCGCACGCTGAGCGAGTCCGCGCATAGTATGCCGGGAGAGGAGCCGACCCGTGAAAAGATGGGCTGGACACAGGACGGCCAGAACACCATGGACGCGGCAGTTTACAATTTTCATGCGGCAGCGGTTTACAGAAACTACCTCTTTGACATGATCAACGCTCAGGAGGCAAACGGGTCCGTGCCGCCCATTGTTCCTACCAACGGCTGGGGACGGACAAAGCCGGGCGGCGTGCCGACGGCCTTTTCCGATCCGTGGTGGGGTGGAACACTGCCTTACGTTGCCTGGAAACTCTACGAAGATTATGGCGACCGGCGCTCTCTGGCGGAAGCCTACGAGCCGATGAAACGCTGGGCGGACTACCTGACGATGACTTCCAAAGACCATCTGCTGGACTGGGGTTTAGGCGACTGGCTGGAAACAGGCACCGAAGGTCGTCCGAAGCGCACGCCGGTCATCCAGACTTCCACCGCCGGATACTATTACTGTGTGACGGTTGTGGCACGTGCGGCCAAAGTGTTGGGCAAGACTCAAGACCAGGAAAAGTACCGCCGTCTTGCCGGGGAGATCAAGGCTAGCTTTAATCGGCATTTCTTTAACCCGGTCACGGGTCTTTACGCTGAACACTCCCAGACCTCGCAGGTCCTGCCTCTTTACCTCGGTATGGTTCCTAAGGGCAGTCGGCAACTTGTCCTGAGCCAATTAATTGAGAGCCTCCAGCGGCACGATGACCATATGACCACAGGCTTTGTGGGCGTCATGCCAATGCTCCATGGCCTTGTGGACTGGGGGTATCCGGACTTGGCATACACTGTGGCGATGCAGCCGGACCGTCCGGGCTTCCTCTGGATGGTTGCAAACGGCAATACGACGATGCGGGAGTCTGTGGACGGGCCTTCCGGAACGCTGCTTCATCCTTTCGGCGCCTGCATCGGGTCGTTTTTGTTCGGGGATATTGCCGGCATTCTCCCTTTAGCGCCCGGGTACAAGAAGATTCTGATCCGCCCGGTATTGGGCAACCTGAGCTGGGTCAGGGCGCGTTACGACTCAATCGCCGGGCCGATTTCCGTGGCATGGGGACGTGAAGAGGGCGAATTGACTCTTGCGGTCACTATCCCTCCGAACACCACGGCGACCGTTTACATTCCTGCAAAATCGCGCCACTTCGTTACGGAAAGCGGTAAGCCGCTCAACCGCTCGGCTGAGGTGAGATTCCTGCGACAGCATAAGCATTACGTTGAAGTTCAGATCGGGTCGGGAAACTATGAATTTGTATCGTCGCATTTGAAGGGGCTTCCCGCTTCTCCCAAATAGAATAACCGGCGGAGGAGTAATTCCTCCGCCGGTTATGTTGCGCTTGCGTGCTGTTTAGTTTTATGCAACTCGGATGTCTTTGGCAACTTGGCCCATTCCTGCGCCTTGCGCAGGGAGGGCTTCAGGCGCCTCGGCTCCGCTCCTAACTTTTGCCATCACCTTGCAAACCGCCGTTCCCAGGAACGCAAGCGAAAACGCTCCCAAAAATGCGGGAATAATGTACTGGCCCCCGAGAGCTACGCCGGTGAACCAGTGTCCTAACACCGGCGAGGCGATCCAGGCGCCAACCCAGCCGACAATCCACTTGGCAAGGAAGCCATCAACGCCGCCCAGATATCGATAGCGAAAACCGTTGTGGATCACGGCAGCAGCAATAAAGCTGATCACAAACAACGTCAGAAATGCTCCAAATCCCATTCCGATCATACGTGTCACCTCCAAGTAGAAGTTCCAATGGGCGCAGGCCCGCACAGCAGTCTGGCGCCCTTATGACACTTGCCGAGGGCGAATCTGGTGGCCCGATCCTCGCGCGCGGGCGTGTTCTCCCCGCAAATACAAGAAGCCGGGCTGCTCCTGGAAGGCTTGGGCTATTGGATTTGGAAACGGAAATCTGGCGTTGTGGACAGGATTTGCTGCACAGAAGGATCTAACTCTTGCGGCGTAGAATGCGTCGTAAGAGCGATCGAAGCGAATAGGAATTCCAGCACTGTTCAAATGCATCGCCCCTCCAGCACAAGCAATCGGGCGAGCCTCGGTTCGCTCTCTTACCACTTACGTATCTATTGTCCCGCTAAAGTTTTACGCCGTCAAGGCAGCGTCAAAAGCGGCCCCTAGCCCGTTCCTTATGCGGAAGTACTTCAAGGCAAGTGGTCCACCAGCCGCTGGTAATCGTCTCAATAAACTCAGTCGGCAGGTTTTCAGCGCGCATGTCCGCTTCCAGGCCGTGGTAGTCGTATGCGACGGGGACGAACTCAACTTCCAAGCAGGTGCTTTTGAAGGTAAGAAGCGTAAGCCATACGGTGGTGCTGCCGTCATTCTCCGGCCTGCCGAGCACGCCGACGTTGATGAAATGGCGGCCGCCGGAGAGTTCGCGGCGCCACTTGATGCCGGTATGGGTTGCGCAAACGACGTCTGCACTGAATTCGTCGAGCAGATATTCAAGGAAGGAATCGGGACTCGTGGATTCCCAAAGGAACTCGTTCATTTTTCTCGGAGACCCGTGGCAAAGAAGCAGGCGGCGCCCAGAGACTTCAATCCGTAGGGATGGCGGCAGGGTTCGTAGCCAGGTCTTGTTTTCATCCGAGGTATTTTTGAATGTATAGGCGTAACTGATGCGGGCAAAGTGATTGTCGCGCGGGTCGGTGTATCCGCATTGGCAGTCCGCCAGCCCCCCAGCCAGGGAATTGTCGTAGTTTCCCTGAATGCACTGCACGCCGTGCGAGCGCAGGAGCGGATAAATGCGGTCAGGATACGGCCCAAATGCGCCCAGATCACCCAGGCAATAGATTCCATCCACGCCACGGCGGCGCGCTTCTCGAAGCGCGGCTTCAAGCGCGCGATAGTTGCTGTAAATCCCCCCGAACAAAGCCAGCCGAGTCATGGCGCCGTCCCCCCTGGTGGGTCTGAGGCACTTGCGGGACCTTCGATGAGCGCGCTGACATTTCCACAAATGGTTCCGTATTGATAGCAGCTTACGCAGGCGTTATGCCGAAGCTCGTAGTCGGAGTTGGCATCCTGAAGAGTTGCGCCGAGGCGCGCGTCTGCTTTCTCCACCAGCAGCGGACATACCCACACCCCGCGGTCGGTGACCAGGCGCGAGTTTGAGCACATCAGGAGGTCGCGGTCATAATCCTCCATCATCTCTTCGCTGAGTAATTCTGTGGCCGAGTTGATGCTCGTTCGCTCGATCTCACGCCCCAAGGGCAACGACGGCAGGACTTTGATGCGCGGCCTCGCATACCCAGCTTCATGCATGGCACGAACGAAACCTGCCAGAGTGGCGAGTTCTTCCTCCTCGTTCCAGGTGCGGACGATGGTGACCAAAGGCAGCAGTCCGCGACGGCTTAGCCTTGCCACGGCTGCCAAAACCTGCCGGAAGACTCCGCGGCCCCGAATCGAGTCGTTCATCTCTTCGGTGTGGCCGTCCAGGCTGACTCTGATTTCGAGCGAGTAGCGAGCCGCCCGCTCGACCTCCGCAAGGCGGTCGGCGAGGCGGTCATTAATCAGCATTCCGTTGGTCAGAACCGTGGCGGGTGCGTGCTCGAGCGCCAGCTCCAGCATTTTGAAGAGCTGCGGGTGCAGGAAAGGTTCACCTCCGGTAAAAAAGATCTCTTTCACCCCGGAGCGCGTCGCTGTTTCGATTTCTGTACGCACCGTTTCCAGGCTCATAAAACCGAACGTTCGGACGTTCGGTCCGCTGTTGTTAAAGCAATGTGTGCAGGCAATGTTGCACAAAGTCCCGCTCACTTGGAGCCACAGATTGTCGAGGTGGGTAAGCTGAATGGTGGGAAACTTCATGCTTCCAGACTTTCTCCCCCTAAAACTTCCAGAGCCTTCCCGCGCCCCTCTGGACCCCAAAGGATCCACGGGATCATGGCCAAAGCTCCCAGAGTCCAAAATGCCGCCAGCACAGCGAAGGAAACCATCATGGAGACGCGCTCGGCGAGGAAGACCAGCAATAAGGGCGAAAGTGCAGCCCCAATCCTTCCAAAGGCGACTGAAAAGCCGATGCCCGTGGAGCGCAAGTGCGTTGGGAAAATCTCGGAAAACGTGGGGTACGCCGACACCCAGCTTCCGGTTGCGCAGAAGTTGGCCACCACAAAGGTCAGCAAGACGCCGTCAGCCTTGCCACGCCCCGCCGCCGCTCCCATAGCCAGCATGGAAAGAGCAGCCAAGGCATAAAAAAAGGTCACGGTTCGTTTGCGGCCGGCGGAATCGAGCAGAACGGCGGCCAACAAACCGCCCGCCACCGCGCCCAGATTCCCAATTAGGAAAAACCACGGCACTCTCTCTTCTGCAATATTAACACGCGGCAAAACGACCAGGGGCAGGAAGGCGAAGATCCCGTAGTAGCCGGCGGCTTCGGAAAAATCGAGCAACGACCCCAAAGCCAGACGCTCGGGGTGGTCGCGCATCAGGAGATAGACTTGGTGAAAGAATCCGGATGTCGCGGCCGCGTGGCTGGAAGGGTCCTGCCGCGGCAATGCAAAGCGGTCTGCTTTCGCTTCGATTTGCTGCACTACTTCCAGCGCTTCCTCCTGCCGGCCGCGCTTTAGAAGCCAGCGCGGAGATTCCGGCAGAATCCTGCGCGCCCAGACCGTAAACAGCGCCACGACGGCTCCCAACGCGAAGGCAAGCCGCCATCCGACGGAGGGCGGAAGAGCATTAATGAAATACAGGGTCAGGAAGGCTGCGAGAATCGCTCCCAACGGCCAAAAGTTCATGACGGCTGCGTTAGCCCTGCCGCGGAACCGGGCGGGAATAATTTCTCCAATGGCGGCATTAATCGCTGAATACTCAGCGCCCACACCGATAGCGGTAAGGAAGCGAAAGAGCATAAAGAAGTAGTATCCGGGCGAGAGCGCGGAGATAACCGTGAACGTTGAATACAACAGCAAGGTGAGGATAAACAGTTTGCGTCGTCCGAAGCGGTCGGCAAGATACCCAAAGAACAAAGCTCCTACCATGATTCCGACCAGCCAAACAGTTACAAGGGCGGAAGCCTGAACATCGGTCAGCGACCAAAGCTTTTTCAGGACCCCCAGTACGTTGCCGATGACGTTGACTTCGAAAGAATCGAGGAGCCAGCCGATCCCGAGAGCCAATGTGACGCGCGTATGCAGGCGTGTCCAGGAAAGCCGGTCCAGGCGCTCGCCAATGGTCGACGTGGTTTGCTTGTCATTTGGACTGTTCATAGTCAATAACGAATCCAGTCTCTCCTAGTTCCTGCGCAAGCTATGATTTTCTACCCAGCGCCCGTAACTGGATGACGCCCGGCATTTACCGCGAGCGTAACGAACGGATTATGCATGATGCCATCTATGGCGTCAGTTCCTGCTAAAAATGGTACAGCAAAACGAAGTTGAGGCTACGGTCGAGTACGGTTGTCTGCGTCTGTGAAATGCTGCGCCAGAAATCGTATTCATAAATGAAAGAGAGATTGTCCGCCAGACGAACCGTAATTCCCGGCTGGAAGATATATCCCCGCCGCCTGTTGATGCCGTAGTAATTTCCTTGGCTGAAATTGAAGCGCGGCTGGTAACGCCCTCGCGCCCAGCGAACTCCTCCCAGGACATAGGTTGCATCCTGTGGTGGCAGGATTACAACGCCGCTGACGGTTTGGCGCAAGACTTCGCCATAGGTGAGGACCGGGCCCAGCTGAAGGGTGCCGTCAGCGGCAACCTGCGAACGCGTGTTGTGGGGACCCGCATCCCGGTCAATCGCTCCTTGGGCAAAGGAGCCACCCAAGGTCAACGAGGTCTGCTTGCTGAAGTGCCAGACCGGCGCGAACCGCAGGGTCACATCGTTCTTGGCATGCGCACCAGGTTCGGAAACGAAATCCCGGCCGGGCAGGGAACCATTAATTCCCGAGTCAGTGGAGAAGTATTGCAGGGAGTACTCAGCGCCCAGGCGCGCGGAAAGGTTATGAGACCCCTCAAAGCCTACTCCGTATTCCGGGTCCAGTTTGAGGCCGTCGAAGTACTGGATGTTACCGATAAAAGAGTCGTCCCACTCAATCCCGACGCGCCGGTAGAAGCTTCCGGCGCGGAATTCCCCCCAGGGGGTCGTATAGCGCACGTATCCTTGCTGGAGCCAGGTATTGCCGGGAAAGAAGCTGCGGAGCTTCGTAGTTCGAAAGCGATAGTCCACGTGCAGCCCCCAATGTCCTTCCTGGCCATCCAGCAGCGCGGAGAATGCATACAGCTCGAACTTTGGGTTCACTCCGGTGATGCCGGTCGGAACGTACTGGAACAGGTATACATTTCCGCCAAAGTGCATGGGCGCAATCAGGGAAGCGAGCTTATGCCGCGCAACTGAGGTGTGCGCAGCCTCTTCGGCAGTCGCCGGAGGCTTAGATTTGGCTTGCGTGACGGCGGTCCGCGCAGGCGCGGAAGCGAGCGCACCAGAGGGAGAGTGCGGGGTGCCGGGCGGCGGAGTGGATGTTTTTGCACTGTTTGATGGAGTCACGGCTGGCGTCTGTCGGTTGGAGAGCAGGGATTTGACCTCTTCCTCCAACTGGCGGATGCGGCGATCTTGTTCGGCCATCTTTTTCTTCATCTGCAAAATCTGGACTTCTTCATTGGCTGAACTTTTACAGGTCGTCTGCGCCTGACCAAAGGCTGGGATGCTCACGCCTAATGTTGCTGCCAAAGCAGCGCAGGCGACGGAAGCGAAGGCTCTCATCGTTACGTTTCCTTTTGCGTGCACGGTTGCACGTATTGTTGTGAAAGCCCACCAGCAACGCGGGAGCTTTACGTGACGAATATGTTTGAACTTCTGATCGTACTATGGGGATGGAGTTTTGCGTTCAAGGAAATTTTAGGCACGAAGCAGAATTCGCCTAAAGGCTTTTCACGGCTAGACTAAGAAGGGAAGCCGGTGTGGTTAATGCTAGTTTGTATTGGGGAAAAGATCGCCCCAGCGGTTAGAACAGCCGGAAACTTACTTCAACCATGACACGAACCGGTACCGGGGAGCCGTTCCGAAGGGCAGGCTTGAACTTCCAAGTTTTGACCGTGCGGAGCGCATTCTCATCCAAACCCATTCCCAAAGGTTTGACCACCTGAGCCTGAGTCACATTGCCTTGCGCGTCGACGACGATCCAGAGCACCACGGTTCCCTGGTACTTGGCTTTCCGGGCCTGTTCTGAGTAAGGGGGTTCGGGCTTGTAAATGGCGACCGGAGCACTGACATTCCCTCCCACGCTGTAGGCGCCGCCGCCGGTTCCAGCGCCTTCACCGGGACCCAGCCCAGAGCCATGCCCTGAGCCAATCCCTGTGCCATGTCCTGAGCCAATGCCCCCGCCATAGCCGGGGCCGGCCGAAGGCGGGCCGGGAACCCCCTGTAGCGGATCACCCCACTGTGCGTTGGCCGCCATCTGTGGCAGTTTCAACTGCGGCGGACCAAGCAAGGTGGGTTGCACCGGCAGCAGAGGTTTAATCTTGGGGAGGTGAACTTCCGGGGGAGCGAGTTGCACTTTGGAGAATTCAGGGGCCTTGCCTTTGGAGGCCGGCGTTGGAGTTCGTTCGCCGCCCCCGCCGCCCCCGCCAGCTCTCTTGGCGGAAGAGGGTAGTTGGGGAAGGTAGGGGGAAATATCGACCACCTGTGTCGTGACGGGCTTCACAGGGTTCAACATGCGGCTGATGTAGTAGGGCAGAACCATCGCGAGAATGACCAGCGCGTGAACCAAAAAGGAGTTCATCCAAGACGCCGATTGCGGCTTGTATTCCTGCCAGATGTCCGGGGGATACTCACGCTTCTTAAAACTGAAAATACCGATTGCTTCGCCGACGAGATATCCGCCAATAACTCCCAGGATGATCCATGAGGGGCCGCGAAGCGCCCACGCGGCGCCCGCTCCCAAAACCAATCCGGCAGCGGCGCACAAGGTACGCTTTTTCTCTTGCTGGCGGTTGAAGATTCCGATCGGCTCGGTCGGCTTCTCAAAGAGGGATTTAATCTGGGCGCGAAAGTCCCGGTACCACGGCCGCATTTCGGTGACGGGCAGGACCGCCTCGCCGCGGTAATACTCGGATGGGATGGAAATCTTGGAGGTGCGCCGCCATTCCCGCAAGCCTTCCAGCAGCGAAGCCAGAAGAGTGGGGGATTCGTTCAGCGTAAAATGATACTCCGGCGTAGATGCCCGCGGGGTCCCTGGTGCGGTCTGGCCGCTGCCGGGACGGACTTGAGTGTCAGTACTTGGCATTCCTAACCTATGGCTGACTTTCTTGCCAGATAAACTTCGCCCTCGCTCCTATCGTAGGATGTTTTTGCCCGGTTTTGAGTTGCACTCAATAAGACAGCCCAGCTAAGCGATCTGTCCACTAAAATTATCCTACCACATCGGCCATTCTGCAATTGGAATTCGTCTCGCCGTTGTCGGAAAACTCTTCTGTCTGCTCGCAGAGAGAGCTGGCGATTTCAGACCTCCACCCCATGCTGTGGTCAGCAGGCGTTGAGGCCGCGTTGGACTTTTGGGTACTGTGCTAACATGTTGGTTCCTGGATAACGACCTCTACGATTGCGTCCGATGCCAAGCAAAAACTCTGAAGCCCGGATGAAAAATTTTGCCCTCAACCGCCAAGCGGCGCATTTTTACCATTTTCTCGACAAATTTGAAACAGGAATCGAACTGAGGGGCACGGAGGTTAAATCGATCCGGGAGGGGAAGGTCAATCTGAAGGACAGCTACGCAATGGTCAAGGGCAATCAAGTCTGGCTGATCAATTGCCATGTGAGCACTTACAGTTCAGGCAGCTATTTGAACCATGAGCCCTTGAGGGACCGGCGGCTGCTCCTGCACCGGAAAGAGATTTCGAAGCTGACTTCACGAACTCAGGAGAAAGGGTTGACGCTTGTTCCAATCCGTCTTTATCTGAAAGGGAACAAGATTAAGTGCGAAATCGCCCTGGCCAAAGGGAAAAAAGTCTACGACCGCCGGGAAACAGAACGGCGCCGCACGGTTGATCGTGAGACGCAACAGGCGGTGCGGGATCACCAACGACGCTCCCGCTGGTAAACGCGATTCGGGCCAAATTTAAAGAAGGAGTTAGCTCCGTTGAAAATCGAGTTGCAGCGGGAGGCAGTCGCCCAGATATCCCTGCCGTCGATTGCCGTTTACAGTTTTGAAGATGATCCGGTCGCGAGCGGGACGGCTGCCTGGCTTCCCCCGGAAACCCAAAAGGTGCTGGCGGAACTCAAGCAGAGCGGCGAGCTTTCCGGCAAGCCGTATGAGTGCACGTTGATCCATCAGCCCGCCGGACTTGCCGCGCGCAAGCTGCTGGTGGTGGGAGCGGGGAAACAGGAAACGTTCAAGCCGTTCCATCACGGGCGCTTGACGGGGGCGGCAGTGCGCTTCTTGCGGGCGCGGAGCGTTTGCCAGATGGCCTGGGTGTTAGATCGTGAAGGCGACGCAGCAGCAGCTGAGCGCGCGGCGGAGGGGGCGGTGCTCGCCGAGTACGATGCTGACTCTTATCGAACCGAGCGTGAGGGTGAGCGTCACATGGACTTGGTGGCCTTGATCTCTGGCCAAAGTCCGGCGCCCGATGCCTGGCGACAGGCCATTAAACAAGGGCGGAAGATTGCCGAGGCAGTCAATTTTACGCGTAGCCTTGTCAATGAGCCTTCCAATCGCATGACGCCGGCTCTCTTAGCCCAGCAGGCGCGTGAGATGGCGGCTCGCGAGGGGCTTGAGTACGAAGAATTGGGGGCGGAGGAGATTCGGAACTTGAAGATGGGAGCGCTCTGGGCGGTCGCACAAGGAAGTGACGAACCGCCTCGCCTGATGGTTCTCCGTTACACCCCTGCGGACGCGCCTGAATCTCCCGTGATCGGCTTGGTGGGAAAGGGAATCACTTTCGACTCGGGGGGCATCTCGATCAAGCCCAGCAAAGACATGCATGAGATGAAGACCGACATGGCCGGCGGCGCCACGATGCTTGGCGTGATGCAGGCCATCGCTCAGCTCAAGCCGCGCGTGCGGGTCGTTGCGCTGGTGCCGGCGGCTGAGAACATGCCCAGCGGCAAGGCGTACCGGCCGGGTGACGTTATTACTTCCATGTCTGGGAAGACCATTGAGGTCTTAAACACCGATGCGGAGGGACGCTTGGCGCTTGCCGACGCCCTTGCTTACGCGCGGCAAATCGGATGCACCGTGCTGATTGACGCCGCGACCCTTACGGGAGCCGTCATGGTGGCGCTTGGCAATATCACGACCGGCGTTTTTGGAAGACACCAAGAATGGATTGACCGTGTCGTCGCGAGCGGGACGGCAACGGGAGAGCGGATGTGGCAGTTGCCCGTCGATGACGAGTACCGGGAACTGTATAAGAGCTCAATCGCCGACCTGGCGAATACGGGAGGGCGCTACGGCGGCGCTATTACGGCGGCGATGTTTGTAGGAGAGTTTGCCGGGGATACGCCTTGGGTGCATCTCGACATTGCAGGAACGCGCTGGTCCAATGACGAGAAGCCGTACCTGGCTAAGGGGCCGACGGGCGTTCCGGTGCGAACGTTGGTCCATTTTCTGATGAAATTGGGGGCCCGATGAGCGAACACTCCCACCCTAGCCATGACCGGCACGGCGCGCGCCAACCGGAGCGCTTTGATCCAGAGCGGGCGGCGCGGCTTGACGACCCGGCACGGTTCGATTATTTACCCCCGCAGGATGTGGCGGGGCTGCTGAACGCTCCCTCGGGCGCCTGGGTGCTGGATTTTGGAACCGGGACGGGAACTTACGCGATTGAGCTTGCGCGGCTTCGCCCGGATGTGGAAGTGATTGCCCTCGACGAGCAAGCGGCCATGCTCGACCTTCTGCGGAAGAAACCTGCTGCGGCGGTACTTGCCAATCTAAAACCCATTCTCACCGATCAGGTGGCAGATTTTGCAGGGCGAATCGACCGCGTACTGGCCTTGAACGTCTTGCATGAACTGGGGGATGAAGCTTTAAAGAGCCTCCGTGCAATGCTCAAGCCCGGCGGCTCGGCGCTTTTGATCGACTGGAATGCCGATGTAGATCGTCCTGTCGGCCCGCCACGCGACCACGTTTACTCGCCTGCCGAAGGCTGCGCTCGCCTGGAAACAATGGGTTTCCAGGTGAAGAATGAGCGGCCCTTTCCCTACCATTACGTCCTACGAGCGCGCTGAAGCCGCATCCGCGGCGTAGTGCGTATAAATTCGCCACCCACAGCTTCGCGCTGCGCAAAGCTACATCCGTTCAGGGATTTCGATACCCAGCAGGTCAAGCGTCTGGGTCAGAGTTCGTTCGACAATGCGGACAAGATAAAGCAGCAAGGTTTGGCGGGCAGGATCTGATTCACTCAGAATGTGGAAGCGATGGTAAAAATTGTTGAAGCTCTGCGCCAGGCGGAAAGCGTACTTCGCGACCACGGCAGGCTCGGTTGTTGTGATCGCCTGGTCAGCGGCCATCTCAAGTTGTGCCGCCAAGGTCACCAACTCCCAGAATGCCCCTCCATCCTCAGCGGAAAAATTATCCTTCAGATTTGAAGGTTCAATTTTCAAGGCTGGAGAATCCGCTCTGAAATCGGGATACACCTCGGAATATTTGCGGAAAATATTGCGGGCACGTACAACCGTGTACTGGAGATAGGGCCCCGTCTCGCCCTCGAAGGCCAGCGCCTCTTTGAAGTCGAAAGTGATAATGACCCGGCATGAAAACTTGAGCAGGAAATAACGCAGCGCCCCCACGGCGATCATGCGGGCATAAGCGGATTGTTCCCGCTCATCCTTGGTCATTTCTCTCGCGCTTACTTCGTCCCGGGCTTTTTCAGCAAGCATATCGATCAAGTCATCGGCTTTCAGTCCCAGGCCCTTCCGGCCGGAAACTTCCACGTAGCGCCGCTCCAGAGCTTCCGGGTTCAGTTCGAACCCCATCTCCTGGGCGCAGGAGGGCGAGAGCCCCACCACCTCATAGGAGAAGTGATGAAGGTTTTCGGCCTCGGATTGGAAGCCCAGCGCTCGAAACGCGGCTGCGACAATGTTTTGAAGATAGGCCTGGCGGGTGTCAATTACCGCGTAGGCAGAAGCCGCACGGCCGAATTCTGGCGCCCCCGGGTGGCCTTCCGTGCTGGTGTGCCAAACCTCGTGACCAGCGGGATAGCGATAAAAACGCGCGTAGGCAAAATCCTTTCCGAGTAATGCAAATTTCCACATGTGGTAAGCGATGTCTTTGCCGACGTAGGTCACCGTACCGTTGGAACGCACGATGATCTTGACGTCTTCATTTCCGGTTTCTGCTTCCTCCGGCGCTTCGGGACCGGAGGTTCCCAGGTCCATCACCCAACACCCTGCATTTTTGCCGGCAGTCTCATAGCGGATGGCTCCGATCTGCTTCATCCGCTCGAAGGCCGCCTTCCAGAAATCAAGACGTAGAATTTCGCTTTCTTCAACCAGCAGATCGTACATAACGTTGATTCGCCGCATGGTCTCCAGGTGCAGGCGAACGATCGCGGTGGAAATCAGCTTTGCCATTCGGGCGGTGTCTCCCTGGCCCTCCTCGATCTGTTTCAGGGTTTCAGCGCGAATGGCCAGAGCTTCCTTGTTTTCCTGGTAGTAGCGCGAGACGCGTGCGTAAAGGTCCCAGCAATAGTAGTCGAAGCGAATTTCAGCGCTTTGGATGAGCTGTTGAATCTCCTCGAGACCCTTTTTCTCGATATGCTGGAATCCCACAACGACATCCGCCACCTGGACTCCTGTGTTGTCAATGTAGTTCTGGATCTCAACGCTGTAACCGCGAAAACGCAGCAGGCGCACAAAGGAGTCGCCCAGTACGGCGTTTCTCAGATGTCCGATATGGGCTGCCTTGTTGGGATTGATGCTGGTATGCTCTACCAGAATTTTTCCGGCCAGGGGGGAAGGTGGAACTGCGGCGTCTCGCAGATTGAAAACCGCCTGCGCCATGCCGGTACGATCCAAATAAAAGTTCAAATATCCGGCGCCCGCCACGCTGACGCGCTCGACTCCCTCGATGGGCAGCAGGCCTCCGGCAAGTTGCTCGGCGATCTTGCGGGGCGGTTGCCGCAGCCTCTTGGCCAGCTCAAAGCACGAAGCAACGGAAAGATCGCCCATCTCAAGGCGCGGGGGAAAGTCGAAGCCAGGAGGATCCGGCTCGATGCCGAACGCGGCCTGCACGACTTCCCGGTATTTCTCGCGAATACACTGCTGAATCTTTGAATACAAAGGGTTATCCCTCACAATGAGGATGCGGTCCGGCTCCTCCAACTTGCCGTTGCCGGTTGCTACAGCCTGGCAACAATGCAAAGCAGCGATTATAGCAAAGCGGCGGCGGTTACACCGAGTGACGGTTGGAAATCCCACAACGACAGGCGTTCTGCCCAGAGGAAGGGGAGTTTAACCCGCTCCGATGGTGATTCGGTGTATAATCTGCTTGGTTCTTAGTCAAGTCTCCCAAAGCTGACGACAACCTCGTACGAGGTTAGAATGAAAACACACAGGGGCTGGTATATTCCGGTACTTGCGGCGCTGCTGGCGCTTGCCACAGGGACGGGAATAGGCACCCTGATTTCAAAGACCCTGCGGCCTTATCATCCCTCAATGGCTGCGGCCTCTGCGGCTCCTCTTGCTGTGCCCTCGCCGGTTGAGCTGTCTAATTCATTTTCCCGCGTGGCGGCGGAGGTTGAGCCCACGGTTGTGAATATCAACACTGAAACGACGGTGCAAGTCTCTCGGCAGTTCGGTGGCCCAGGGGGCGAGCCGTTGGGGCACCTATTTGACCACTTTTTCGATTATCACAACCGCAATGGCCGCCCGGAAAACTACGAGCGGAGAAGCCTGGGTTCGGGAATCATCTTGGACCCAAAGGGCTATATCCTGACCAATTATCACGTCATTATGCAATCCCAAAATGATAAGCCTGTTGACCGCATTGAAGTCAATGTGCAGGGGGATGACGGAAGCAAGTACCGGGCCACGATTATAGGGTCTGACAAATGGACGGATCTGGCGGTCATCAAAATCAACGCCGGCCACCTGCTGGAAGCCGCCCATCTTGGCGACTCCAGCGCGGTCCAAGTAGGTGATTGGGTCCTGGCGATTGGCAGCCCGTTTGGGCTCGACTCCTCAGTGACGGCAGGAATCATCAGTGCCAAGGGCCGGGATATCCCCGGATCGGGAATGGAAGGCCAGTTCAAACGCTACATTCAGACCGATGCGGCCATTAACCCTGGCAACAGCGGAGGCCCATTGGTTAATCTGGACGGGCAGGTGGTGGGGGTCAATACGGCGATTGCCACCAGCCAGGGCTCGAACGACGGCGTCGGCTTCGCAATCCCCTCCAACACCGCCCGGAAGATCTATAACTCACTGGTCACTAGCGGCCGAGTGCGCCGGGGGGCGATTGGCGTGACCTTCCTCAACCAGAACAACCCTGCTTTATTGCGCAGCTTTGGGGCCGATCACGGCGTGGTGGTTAACAGCGTGGAGCCCGGCAGCCCGGCTGATCGAGCTGGCCTGAAGATGGGCGATGTTATCCTGGCCATCGACGGACGGCAGATTCGAACCGGGGATGAGTTGGTCCAGATTGTCTCCGACCGCGAAATTGGCAGCACGTTGCAGCTTCAAGTGCTGCGCAGTGGGAAGAAGCTCTCTACCAGGGTCACGGTTGGGGACCGAAGCGAGATTATCGCCGAACAGCGCGCTGAAAACAACCCTGCGAATCCCGGGAACCCTGTTGCTCCGACGGGCGGGATGCTCGGCATGAACGTGCAGGATCTCTCGCCGGACCAGAGGGCCGAAGTCGATCATAGTTTGCGCTTGGGAAAGTCCCAGGGAATTCTGGTTACAAAGGTAGTTCCGGAGGGCTTTGCGGCGGATTTGGGGCTGGAGCGCGGGGACATCATCCTCGCGTTGAACCATCGTGCCATATCATCCGCTGCCGAATTCACTCAATTCCAAACCACGGTGAAATCGGGGGACGACGTGCTCTTGTTGATTGCCCGGCGGACGGGTCGATCATTTACGACTTTGTTTCTGGCCGATCGTTTGCCATAATTGGGAGCTATGCGACCTGACTCAACCTGCAAGCAATGGATTCGATACCTTACGGCGGTGGCAATCGGCGTCTTCTTTCTGCCGTCGTCGCGCCTGGACGCGCAGCAGAAGCACAAGGCCCATCCGGCTCAGAAGCATACGGTCCATCGAAACATTAAATCCAAGGACCAGCCGGTAAAGCGGCACTACACGCATCATTCAGCGCATAAGGCCACGCGTCATCATTACGCGCACCATCAGAACACCGGCCGTCACAAGAAGCAGCATTATTACCGTCACTCCAAGCATCATCACCACTTGGGGCTAGTTCGGCTGCAGCCGGACCGAATCAAAGAGATTCAGCAAGCGCTTGTGGGCAAGGGCTACTTACAGGAGCCCGCTACGGGGAAGTGGGATGCCACAACGCGAGATGCGATGCGGCGCTATCAGGCAGCTAATGGATTCAAACCCACAGGCCTGCCAGAGGCCAAGCCGCTTATGAAGCTGGGCCTCGGACCCCACCCCCTCCCGCCGGGGCTTGAACCCCTGCGTTCAGCCAGCGCCAGCATGCCGGGTGAAACCGAAGCCAGTGCTACGCCAAGCGCTCTCGTACCCGCCGGAGCATCCAACCAGGCCCAATAACCTCGGCGACTTATCTCGCAGCAGCGTAAGTGCGCAGTATCTTTCCTGAATTTCTCCCAAAGGACGTCAAGCATCGATCTGCGCCCGTTGCAGCCGGTCACTATAATCGATATAGATGGACTTCCACTCGGAGAAGAAATCCAAGGC
>JBJKQF010000159.1:0-8125 GCA_046705545.1 Terriglobia bacterium | reverse complement strand
ACTTCCATTGCGAATAACCAGGGTTATTGCCGGCAGAGGACGACGGACGAAATGATTGAAGAGCTGGCGGGCCTATGATGTGCAGAAGCAAGTACCGGCCCGACCAGCCGCCGAGAACGTGCAAGGCCCCAGCTTGGAGGAGCAGCCGGACTTCGCTTTAATTCCGCTATTGGCGGCGACTGACGGCCGCCCGGATGAATCGCTCGCAGTTTTCAGCAGACGCCTGCGGGGCGCGGCTGTTTGCCGTAAAGAGCAGACGCGCTGGACTACGGCATGTCGGCGGAAGGAGTCGAAGGTTTCGACGGTGCCACAACACCTGACCTGGATGAGCGCTCCGCCAGGAAGTCTGTCCGGGGAACGGCCTGCTATTGGGAGGGCTGCTAGTGCGGGAGCAAGCCGTAAACATCGAGTTCGCCCCTGGTTCCAACGTAGACCTTGCCATTCACAACGACGGGCACCTGGAAATTCACTCCAGCTTCCCCCGCCACGTCCCGCGTCCCAGCCTGGTTGCTGTCATAGAGCTCAGGCGACAGGTTGGTCGCGTCATGGGCCGCAAGCAAAACCTTCGTTGTGGTGTAAGGTTTCTGATGAAGGACCCAAAGAATTCCATCTTGAGTTCCATTCGCGGAGACAGTCAGGCCCTGTGGCCGGGCGGCAGTGGGATAAACCTGAGGGTTTGTGGAGACCTGGCCATTTGTCACGGTGAACATCTTTAGAGAGTTAGCCAGGTCCCCATAATACAGGTGCCCGTTCCAATAGGCAGGCGATGTCATCACCTGGGATGTTGCGCCCGGCATCGCCTGGACGATCTGGCTGTTGTCTCCGGCGTGGAAGCCTCCCATTTTGTCACGGTCAACCACATAGAGAGTGGCCGGCTTCCCATCTGCGACCAGAAGATGAGGATGATCGCCGCCCTGGTCCGGTAGTAACAATGGTGCGGATGAGCCGAGGTCCAAATCGTAGTTGTTGAGATATGCCTGATTGTAGGGAGTAAAGGAATCCAACACGCCCAGGGTTGGAGAAAATTTGATGATCGAGTCACCGTAATCCCGGCCTCCGGTGTCAGCATTGAAATCGCCGTTTCCTGAACTGACGTAGATGTTTCCTTGGGCGTCGGCCGCAATACCTCCTGCACCTTGCCAGATTCCCCCTCCGTAACCATCCGGAGTGTCATTGAATTCGGCAACCTGCTGGAGCGTGGCCGCGTTGTAAGCGAACACCCAGCCGTGGTAGGGGCGCACGTCACCCCCAGCGGCAAACGTCAGGTAGATATTGCCGTTTGCGAGCAGCAGGCCGGTACGCTGGAGCTGATAGTAGGGTTCGAAGGGCACCGTCGTCCCGTCGCTGCTGTCACCGGTGCCTGGAACGGATCCCTGGATGTTAACGGGGCCACCGAACTTCTCCGCGCCGTTTGTGATGTCCAGCGCATGGAGTTTGTAGAAATATGTCCCGCCGATCACGCTAAAGGTATCCACATATAGTGTTCCAGTGCTGGGGTCGATCACTGGAGTTCCCGTTATCCCGACCGTGGGCGCGAAACCGCAGTAGTTGGCTGGAAGGCTGGCGCAAGGGGCTGCGGTTTCGCCCTTGGAAGCATCAAGGAGACTCTTTGTCCAGATCGCGCCAACACTCGGATCATCGGCGTCGAAGGCGTAAAACGTGTCTTTGGTGGTCCCGACATAGACGATATTGTGGTAGCCCAAACCGGGAACATTCACGTTTGCAACGTAGAGGGGTTGCGCATAGATGTTTCCATCCACCGCATAGGAGAAGAGCTTGCCAAAATCCTGCGTATTGACGTTTCGCGGGGTAAGGACGATCTCGTCCGTATTCTGGCCGGTGCGCGCATTGTCATACTGCCGCGTGAAGACCCCGGGGTTGTCCATCACTGCTACCTGGGCGGAAGCTGTCTTGCTGAGATCTGCTTGACTGGTGGCCGTGATCGTGTGGAATCCTTTTTCGTCAGGCGGGGTGTAAACGCCGGAATCCGAGATCGTGCCGACGGTCGAGTTACCACCGGCTACATTGTCCACGGACCAGGTCACCGCCGTGTTGGACGCTCCGCCAACAACCGGAGTGAAGGCTTGCGTCTGGTGCGTGACGGTCACGCTCGCGAAGGAGGGGGAAACGGAGAGCGTGACGGTAGAAGAGACCTTTATTGAGGCTGAACCTTCGACGCCTCCCAATAAGGCGTCAACGTCCGCGCTGCCCGAGCCCACCATGGTCGAAACCCCGTGGCTTCCGGCATTGTTGCTGATAGTGGCCACCGTGGTGTCGGAAGAACTCCAGATCACAGACCGCGTAAGGCTTTTGCTGGACCCATCGCTGTAATGTCCCGTCGCCGTGAATTGCTGGGTTGCCGGAAGCTCGAAATCCTCTCCGGAAGGCGATACTGCAATCGAGGTCAAGCTGGGCTGTGAGATTTGGGGCGCATTTCCACCACAACAAACCAGGAATAGAACAATTGCAATCAAGGTACTCTTCCGACCAAGCTTCATCAGCGCCTCTCAATGCTGTAGGATTCTTTGTCATGCAAAGTCACAAAAACGGAGAGTATACATTTTGCATGCGAGTAATCACAAGTTTGCAATTTGAAAAGTGGCGCTCGATCGACCATTTTCCGCGAGGTCTTTCCAAAGCAATGGCCGCTTGCCTTCACAATCTGTTAGGCAAGAACGGCAAGAGTAATCTCTCGATTCGACGTGTACTGAATGTCAGAATCGAACGCGCGCCGCAAGAGGGATATTTACTTTTAAAGCATGAGTGACATGTGTTCACAGTTCACTCTTCTTGTAGCAGCCGTTTGCATAACACACCGGAATGGAAGTTTTGGCCTCTTTGGGGAGAGAAAGTATGAGCCGGCGGGACTGGAAGATGTGCCTTCACCGCAGACGAACTGGACTGCGGCATGTCTGCGGAAGGCGTTGAAGTTTACGTCTACGCGGTTCTGAGGCCCAGCTTGGCGCGAAGCTTTTCGCGCGGACCAATCAGGCGGAAGTCGATTGGCAGAATGCCCAAGTCCAGGGCGGGCGAATCTGGCTGTAGGCGATAATCATCCGTGGACGGATTCACAAACTTTGGATCGGCCATCAGGGAGCCAGCTTCGAAGCCGCGCTCTTTCCGCTCCTGCAGGGCGTTGGCCGGCTCGAACTCGGGCTCCCAAAACAGATTCTGGTCTGAGTAACCGAGCGACACTTCTTTGACGCTATTGCCGAAGAGCACTCCCGCGCTCTTGGTCTTGTAGAAGATGTTGCGCGTGACGTGCGTTCCCGAAAAGTATCCCAGACGGGTGAATTGATGGTAGTAATCCCAGCCGTCGACGCCCGGACTGTTGTAGATCGCGACGCCTCCCACGATCACGTTGTTCTCAATCACATTGTTTTTTCCGGCGTGAACCTGCACGCCGTGGCCCGAGACCCGCACCAGGAGATTGCCGTAAACCAGGCAGTTGCTGGTGAAGTCATCCAAGTAAAGGCCATGGCAGCCATTGCGCGTATCGGAGATGTGGTTGTAGCGGAAGACGTGCCCGCAGCGCTGGGAAGTGGGCGGGGGAATTTCCATCCAGCAGTTCACCGCTCCGGTGTCATGGATCAGTTCGCCCGTGTCGTGAATGCGGTTGAACTCAACGATGTTTCTCCCTTGCGAGTTGGACGCCAGGTTGACGGCGTGATGGGGCACGTGGCGGATCAGATTGTGGCTGAGGAGATTTCCGTCGCTGACCGCGCAGAAGATGCCGGCCGTGTATCGGTTGATCGTGCCGCTGTGTTCGATCAGGTTGTCAGTGACCTGATTGAAGGTCGGATGCCTGTCTACCATACCCGCTAGAACAATTCCGTTGCAGCCCGCTCCCTTGATGGTGTTGAAGCGGATGAGATTCCGGCCGCTCTGCCGGAAGACGTAGATCGCGTTGCCGCCGACCTGGTCAAACACGTTGCCTTCAACGCGGCAACGCTCGCAGTCCTTCATCAGCAGCGCGTCGCCCGCGTACTTCCAGCCGACGCGCGCGTACATGGGACCGGCGCCGTCCACGCGCTGATGGTGCATGTTGTCTCCGCTCGTGGTCTCGGTGAATGTAAGCCCGGTTATATTGACTTCGGTGACGGGAGTCGTCACACGGGTGGAGACGCCGTGAAGCTCGATGAGGCTGTCGAGGACGGGAACCACCACCTCATCGCCGGGCTTGAGGCTTCCGGAAGGAGGCCAGAAGTAGATGGTTTCTTCTTCCGTGTCATAGCACCACTCGCCCGGCTGATCCAACTCCTCCAGGAGGTTCTCCACGTAGAAACGCTTGCCCTTTTCAAAGGGGTAGACCTCGTACCAGGGAGTACGGTCAAAGGTGCCCTGGAAGCCGCAATCGATCATGGTAATGATGCGCCGGGATGCGTCCATCTTCTCGATGCGAACCGTGTCAAACCAGCTATCCCATCCGGCGTAGCAGTTGACTTCCGCCTGGGTCGGCTTGGCCCATTTGCGCGGGAAGGCGCCCGCCGGGTACTGAAACGCGCGCAGGGGGTTCTCCGGGTCGGCGCCCGTCATCCGGATCCAGCCGCCGCCGGCCGGA
This sequence comes from Terriglobia bacterium, assembly GCA_046705545.1. Lineage (GTDB taxonomy): Bacteria > Acidobacteriota > Terriglobia > UBA7540 > UBA7540 > JAMCXS01. The sequence continues at coordinate 3,564 of JBJKQF010000159.1, read as the reverse complement.
TCTTTGGGGTCCAGGTTCGGGAAGCGGGCGCGGACTTGACGCTGGCCGTTGTAAAAGAGCTGGCGATGGAACCAACTTCCGATTTCCGACTTGGGAAATCTGCTTTGCAGGATATTGCCCTTGTAGGGCTTCCAACCGGTCACCCGCTTGCCGCCGCTCAAAATCACTTCTTCTCCGGGGTGGGCGCGGTAAGTAACGGGGCAGCCCGGGGCTCCGCTATCCTCAGGCTTCAGCAGGAACTTCTCCTTTAAAAAGTATTTTCCACCTCGGAGCATCACCGTGACGGGGCAGTTCAAGCTGCCTTGCGATTGGGACTTCAAACGCCGAATCTCATCGCGAGCGCGATCCAAAGAGGCGAAGGGGCCATCGGTCTTGCTCGAATTCGGGACGGGCAGTTTACCCGACCAGGTGTCTTTGCCCTCCAAAGAGACGTAGAAGGCGCGCTCGGGGCCGGGCTTAGCAGGCGATGCTGCCGCTTTTTCCGCCTGCCCGGGCTCTCCCGCCAGCGCTAGGCCGAGGCCAATGGGAACGGAGGTTTGCAGAAAGTGGCGGCGGTTCATGGAGGCCGCCTCCTCCGGTTTCTTGGAACGGAGTGGGTTGTTAGGGGGAAAGTGGGTCTTTGACATTTCAGTTTCTCCGTAAGGTGAAATGAATTGCCCGAGGGTTGTGTTGCCGTCCGCGTGAGAGTTTATATCACTTATTGGCGCCCCTGCGCCTCAATTTGTCAGTATTTCAACTCGCCGATTGGCTTATACTCCCGATTAGCGACTGTATTTTAAGGAGACGTTATGAACACATTCATGAGCGCGTCGGGAAGGGAAGCAGCCGGCCCGGGAGGAGCTGCCTCCAGCCGTGGCGCCGGCGCCGCCAAAAATCCGCCGGTGAGCGTGGAGTATTACTACAAAATCGCGCCGGGCGGACCCGCCGAGTGGCTCTCACTCTACGTGAAGAATCATCACCCCATCCTGCGGCAACTGAAGAAGGAAGGTCTCATCCTGAGCGAGAAGCTTTATGAGCGGAGGTTTCACGCGGAGAGTCCCGCATGGGACTACAAGGTGGTGATGGTGTGGCGCGACTGGAGCGCCATGCAGGAGGCCGGCGCGCGCGAAGCTGAGATTTCCAGGTCGCTTTACCCGGACAAGGCTGCTCACGCGCTCGAGGAAAAGCGCCGGTGGGAATTGACCCAGAAGCATTGGGATGATGTTTTGAAGGAAGTGCCGCTGGAATAGCGGGCGCGGCTTTGGTCTGGCTGCAGGATGAGCACACTTCTCCTCAAGCTCCAGGACGCCACGATTAGTCGATCATGATTGACCGTGGCTGCTCTGATCTTGGAAGGGCAAGCATCACAAAGCCGGAGCCGGCGTTAACTCCGCGGCCTCAACTTTCATGGGAGGGACGCGGTGAATTTACTGCTCTCCTCCTCATTGAAGATCCGGATAGGAGCCCGTGGCTGCTGGGGCTTGCAAAAACGTCGCCCAGGCGTGCGCCCGTTCCTTATTCAGGCGGTCGCGGAGCTCCGCTTCCACCCGAATGCGGCGCTTGCGCTTCTCGACGACCCAGGCGCGTACGGCCAATGGTTCGCCGGGGACTACGGGCCGGCGAAGGCGCACTTCCAGCCTGCAGGTCAAGGCCGGCTGGGTGGCTGCCGCAACCGCTTTGGACATTGCCTCGTCAAGAACAGTTGAAACGATTCCGCCGTGAATGATGCCCTGGAATCCCTCCCAGCATTTCAACGGCGTCCATTCCGCGACGACGGACCCAGCCCCACTCACATGGAATTGGAGCCTCAAGCCGTGCGGATTTTCGGCGCCGCAGGCAAAGCAAACCGGCTGAGAGTGAGGCGGCGGAATTTGAGCGGCGGGATGATTCAAGGTGTACATCCTTGCTCCCTCCCTTCGTAAAGGAAAGCCGGGCGCGTGATCACTTCCGGAAATGTTCCGTGCCCGGCGTTGCCTTTCAGGAATGGTGTTGGCAAAACTCGTGTCCTGCCGGGGAGAGCTTACCCTCCAGGAACAGCGCCACGGCCTGGGTTGGCGTGCATTTCTCAGCCAGGACGAAAGGCTGAATCCCGTTGCTGTTGAGCGCTTCCGCAGCGCGCGCTCCCATGCCGTAAGTGAGAACCGCCTGACAGTCGCGGAGAGCCTCCACGATGGCGTCGTGGCTGTGCGCATCATGTTTGTCATGATGCCCGCCACAGCACGCACCTTTGGCATGCGCGGTAAAGGTGTTGGCCCGGAGTTCGGGGCCGGAGATCTTGCCGTCCACGGCCTCAAAAATCAGGAACCAGGGGCTGCGGCCGAAATGCGAGGATATTTCCGTACCATCCAATGACGCTACTGCGATTTTCATTTGTTTCCTCCTTGGGGTATTACTTGCGGACTGCCATTCCCGCAGCGTCGTCCGCGGCGATCTTCTCCGCTTGTGGGACCTGCTTCCTGTCCAGCGGACGCGCGGCGCGCCCGACCTCGGTCTTCCGGAGCACGGCGAATATTGCTGCTCTGGCAGTGCGGGCAGGATGCGGGCCTTCCTGTGCCATAGGGAACGTGCCACTGATGGCTGCAGCCAGCGCACAAAAAGCTCCGCTGGCTCGCCATTTCGACTTGGCCACCTTTGATCTCAAGCGCCTTGCCATTTGCCAAGGCGTCGGCAATCTTGCGGCGGGCTGACTCCACGATCCGGCCGAATGTCTGGCGGGAAACACCCATCCGCTGGGCGGCGCTCTCCTGGTAAAGACCCTCGAGGTCAGCGAGGCGGAGGGACTCAAACTCGTCCACGGTCATGACGAGGACCTCCAAGGAGGAAAGCGGGATGCCTTGCGGCTTGAAGAAGGCGCCGGGAGGCTTACCGTGAACTCTTCGGCATGAAAAGGGTCTCGCCATCACTCCTCTAAGAATTCACATTATAGGCATATGCTCATAATTAATCAACCCATGTTTTAACGTCAAAACTCGGCACGGCCTTGAATTGTAGGGGACTTTGTGGAGTCTAATTCAGAAGGGAACTGATGAGGTGGAAATTACAGAAAAGATGGAGCGGGGGACGGGGATCGAACCCGCGACGTCCAGCTTGGGAAGCTGGCATTCTACCGCTGAATTACCCCCGCTTTTCGGCGAAATCCTCTGCGAAACCCGCCGCCTGGAGAGTCCATCCGGCCCCAGTAGCCCGGGTCTCACACGCGGAAAGTATACCATAAAGGCAATCATGGGTGGCGCGCCCAGCTCTTCCTGACGCGCGGTTCAGAGGAGGAGATAAAGACCTTATGTAACCCTCGGGAAAGCCGCATCTTGCGCCGCTCATCGAAGCGATTGGGAGCTACCGAGCCGCCGAGGCCGTAATCCGATCTATAATGAAATTCGGTGCTTCGCTGGAAGGCACGATGCCGTGTAGGCCTTGACGAACCTATGCATATTCCCGACGGATATCTGAGCCCCTCGACGTGCGCGGTCCTCTACGGAAGCGCCGCGCCCTTCTGGTATGTCGCTCTGCGCAAGACCCGCAAGGTCCTGCTGACGCGCCTGGTGCCGCTGATCTCGGTTTTTGCAGCCTTCTCCTTTGTAATTATGA
>JBJKQF010000158.1:0-6597 GCA_046705545.1 Terriglobia bacterium | reverse complement strand
GCGTTCGAGGTGACGCGGAACATCCTTCCGCAGCCCCCGGTGGCAAAGATTACGGCCTTGGCCCGGAAGGTGTGAATTTCGCCGGTTTCCAGGCAAATCGCCACCACGCCCGCGCACCTTCCCTGCTCAATCAAGAGGTCGATGACGTGGTATTCGTTGTAAAAATGGACATCGTTCTTGATGCACTGCTGATACATCGTTTGCAAGATCATGTGGCCGGTGCGGTCCGCCGCATAGCAAGACCGGCGCACGGGAGCTTTGCCGAACTCCCGGGTGTGGCCGCCGAAAGGCCGCTGGGCGATCTTCCCTTCCGGGGTGCGGCTGAAGGGGAGGCCCCAGTGCTCCAGATCGTAAACGGTCTCGATGGCTTCCCGGCAGAGGATTTCCACGGAGTCCTGATCGGCCAGGTAGTCGCTCCCTTTGACCGTATCGAACATGTGCCATTCCCAGTGGTCCTCTTCCATGTTTCCCAGAGCCGCTCCGATCCCTCCCTGCGCGGCGCCCGTGTGGGAGCGCGTGGGATAAAGCTTGCTCAGGACGGCCACATGGCCGTGCGAGGAGAGCTGCAAGGCGGCCATCAAGCCGGCGCCGCCCGCGCCCACAATTAATGCGTCATAGCGTTGGAGCATCCCTTAAACCTCGGTTCCTTGCCTCCCGCCGCGCCTTAGAAGGGACGGGCAGGGTTGAACGTTAAAATCACCAGCGAACCCAGCGCCAGGAAAATAAATCCCAGCACGTACAGCGAAGCCAGCGAAAGCACGCGCCAGCCGCGCGAACCCACGTAATCGTCGATCATCACCCGCACGCCGTTCAGCCCGTGGATAAACGCCAGCCACAGCATCACCAGATCGTAGGTTCTCCAAAAGGGCGTCGCATACCGCAGGGCCACAAAATGATAATTGATAACCTCAATGTTGTTGATGATGTGCATGATGGCCAGGTGCACCAGAACCATCAGCAGCAGCACAACTCCCGAGACGCGCATGAAGATCCATGCCAGAAGATCGATGCCGCCTTGCGGCCTTGGCCTTCCCGCTCCGTTCATTCCTGCCTCCTACTTCACCATCCAGGCCATCATGTAGATGGCGGCGGGTACAAAGATCAATGCAAAAACCACAATCACTGCATAGAAGAGCTTCTTCTGCGCCAGGGTGGACTCCGGCCAGAAATCAATGATGATAATACGCACGCCGTTCAAAGCGTGGTAAAGCACCGCGCCGGCCAGGATGACTTCTCCCACCCGGAAGAGCGGGTGGCGATAGTTGGCCATCGTCTCGTTGTTAATCTTGGGGCCCCAGCCGATCATCGCGGTGTCCACAATGTGCGCGAGCAGAAAGAGGAACACCCCGATGCCCGTGATGCGATGCAGAAGCCAGGACCATAGGCCCTCATGCCCGCGGTTAGTAACGTACTTAGAGATTTTTCCCATAATCGCGTGCGTCTCCCTCTATTCCACAGCTTCACAAAAAACTTCGGCGCGAACAGGACATCCTATCGCAAAGGTCGGGCGGTTGACAATGCCAGCCCGCCCTTGTCTTCAGTAAGGGAGGCTAGTCGGAGGGACGCAAGGCAACGTTTATACCGGCCAATTCTCAGGCCGGCACGCTCCAGCCCTTGGCTCCCCGGTTGTCAGGTGCGAGAACCGAGAAATGGGCCTCCACGCCCTTTTCGCGCAGGATGCGACAAATCTCCTCTCCCACGCTTTCCGCGGATGAGCGCGCAAACGCCAGAATCGAAGGTCCCGCGCCACTCAAGCAGACTCCCAGCAGGTGGGGGTGCTTCAGGGCCAGCACCTCGCTCAGCCCGGGCACCAGGGGAGCCCGGTACGGCTGGTGCAAGCGGTCTTCAAAAAAGCCGGGATGGAAATCGACCCTGCCGGAGAATAACTGCGCTGCCAACACCGCAGCCCTCTGCAAGTTGTGAACAACATCGGCCCGGGGATATTCAGCAGGAAGCGCGGAGCGAGCCTTTTCCGTAGAAAGAGCGTAGGCGGGAATCACCAGGACCAAGTGGAACAGATCCCGTAGAGGAGAGGAATAGGATAGAACTCGCTCTCCTTCCTGAATCGAAACCGTAAAGCCACCGTGCCACGCGGCCGCGACGTTGTCAGGATGCCCTTCGAGCTTTGTGGCGAGAGAGACCAACTCATCATCATAGAGAGTACGGTCCGCGATCCAGTGGCACGCCGCCACAGAGCCTACGATGGCCGCGGCACTTGAGCCGAGTCCCACGCCCACGGGGATTTGATTATCAATCTCAAGATCAAATCCGTGGTTTTTGCCCCAGCCAGACAAAATCTTCCGCATGGTGCTGGCAATCAGGTTGCTCTCGTCCGAGGGAATTCTGTCCGGATTGACCCCTTGGTAGCGGACGGTGACGTCGGGATCGGCCCGCGGCGTCACGTGGAGGTCAAGATAGAGTCCGAGAGCGAGCGCCGCGCAGTCAAAGGCACATCCCAAGTTGGCGCTGGTTGCAGGAACACGCACCGAAACGCGTTCGGGCATGGTGGTTACCGGTGTCCGTCCTGGAGGAATGGAAGCTCATCTCCAGGAGCACCGCCGGCAATGGCGGGAATCAAGAGCACTTCATCACCGTCCTGGAAATTGTATTGCAGGCCGCCGAGAAAGCGAATGTCTTCCTCGTTGACGTAGATGTTCAAAAAGCGCTGCGGCGTGCCGTCGTCAGCGCAGAGCACTTTTTTGATGCCGGGGTACTTCTGGTCCAGCCCGTCGAAAAGTTCTCCAAGGTTGTGCGCTGTGGTTTCCACCACTTCGGCCCCGTCCGTGTATTTCCGCAACGGCGGAGGAATGCGAATAGTGATTGGCAAAAGAGTCTCCCTTTGGTCGTAATGATAATACTTCCGGGGACCGGCGCCGGAATCGCCGGGCCCCCAAACCAGGCGGCGGGTTAAGCGGTCGCCGTGGCGTGAACGTCGGTCATGTATTGCTCTTCAAACTCGGCAAGCCGGGGCCGGATCGGCTCTGACGCTTTCATTCCTCCGCTAACAGCGCTTACGGTCTTCAAGCCATTCCCGGTGATCGCCAGGACGACGGATTCCTGCGGATTCAAGCGGCCCAGTGCGATCAGTTTGCGGGCCACCGCCACGGTAACGCCGCCGGCTGTCTCCGCAAACAAACCTTCCGTCTCCGCCAGCAGCCGGATGCCGTCAACGACTTCCTCGTCAGAAACATCTTCACCGGCGCCGCCGCTCTCCAGGATCATTTTTGCTGCATAAAAACCGTCCGCCGGGTTCCCGATGGCCAGAGACTTCACCAAAGTGTTGGGCTTCTGTGGAATAATTTCACAGCCGCCTTGCTTGGCCGCCGTGGTGATCGGTGAACAGCCCGTTGCCTGAGCGCCAAAGAACTTCGTCGCCGCAGGCTCAACCCAGCCCAGCTTCTGCAGCTCAGCAAAGGCCTTATGAATCTTGGTAATGAGCGAACCGCCGGCCATAGGCACCACGATATTCTGCGGCAGCCTCCAGCCAAGCTGCTCCGCCACCTCGTAACCGACGGTCTTGGAGCCTTCCGAATAGTAAGTGCGAAGGTTAACGTTCACGATCCCCCAGGAGTATTTCTGGGAGATTTCCGAGCAGAGCCGGTTGACTTGATCGTAGTTGCCATTGACCTTGATCAGCGTCGCTCCGTAGACCCGGGTGTTGATTACTTTTTCAGGCTCGAGATCGGCAGGAACAAAGATGAAGGTCTTGAATCCGCCCGCAGCCGCCTGCGCCGCCACGGAATTAGCCAGGTTCCCCGTCGACGAGCAGCCGACAGTATCAAAGCCGAACTCGCGCGCTTTGCTGAGCGCAACCGCCACCACACGGTCCTTGAAAGAGAGCGTCGGATAGTTCACCGCATCGTTCTTCAAGTAGACTTCACGAGCGCCCAGCGCCTGAGCAAGTCGCGGCGCGGGCAACAGCGGCGTGAAACCGGATGACCGTCCTACACAAGGCTCTTGATCGAGCGGCAACAACTCGCGGTATCTCCACATGGTCTGGGGCCGGGATGCCAGACTGGCCCGGGACACGTCGGAGCCAATCCGGTCATAATCGTAGATGACTTCCAGGGGGGCCCAGCAGTCTTCACAAGCCGCGATGGGTTCAATCTTATAAGTCCGGCCACATTGCCGGCATTTCAAATGAGATAGATAACTCACAATTCCTCCACAAGCGTTCTCACATCCAGCGCGATACAGAGGTGATGAGCTTTCGAAGGAGGCCCCAAAAATCAAAAAGCCCCCCCGATCTCATCGGGGAGGCTCAAATAAACCCTTTCGTCCTCCGTCTCATCTCCCCCAATTACGGGTGGGAGTTAGCACCTGGCCCCGCCTAATTGCTGGCGGGCGGTTGCTGTGGCGTCATCGGGCCCGTCCCTCGGCCACTCTGGATGAGATCCAGGTTAATACACCAAACTGTCAAGATCGATGGTAATCCCTCTTTTTTACCTTGTCAATAACAATGAGCTTCAGGGCTCTCTGCTCCGAAACCGCTCCTCTACGGTCCTCCCAGCGGTTCAAACACACCGTTATCGGCTGCGGACCACGCCGCTGGGCCCAAAATATGATCTCCGTTCTGGTTGCACGGCCCCGCGCTTGGCATTAGGATGCAAGGCGGTATTGTACTCCAAAACTGCAAGGCACCAGGCGCAACAGCAACAAAGGAGCGTTCAGAAAATGGACAGGTCGGATACCAAAGAGAAGCCGGAATCGGGTCGGGAATCCCTCGACCGCCGGGAATTCCTAGCGGCAACGGGGAGCGCGCTCGCTTCCTGGACGGTGTTAGGGCCTGCCGGCCGCGTGCTCTCCCAGCAAGGGATGGAGCCGGGCGAAGAGAAGATTGTGGAGACTCCCCTGTGCGTGCTGCGCCTCAACCCCCGCAATGGCAACCTGGTTGGCTTGGCCTGGAAAAAACCTTCTCTCGAAGTCATTCAGGAACCTCGGCTCGGAGAGAACTTTACGCTCCTGTTTCCCCGCCCCAACTATGAGGCCAACTACTTTTCGAGCGGCGAGCAGACCGTAAGCCGCATCGAGAGAACGGCAGACGGAGTGACCTGCATCTACGACGGCCTGCGCAATGCGCGGGAGACTCTGGGCGTCAAAGTGCGCTACCACATTCGCATCCTTCCCGGGCATGTGGAGTTCTCCTTGGAGGTAGATAATCCCACCAGCTTGCCCTTGGCGGAAGTCTTCTTCGGAATCATTGGAGGCCAGCAGGGACTGGGCCAGCGCCAGGATACCGAATCACTGGTCTCCGGAACGAACAGGAACCTGTTTCCCGGGATATTCACCAACTTCCGTGGAGGGGGATACGGCGGCGGGAATCTGGGAATCCGTTATGACGCCGCGGGGTTCACTTATCCGGGTAACATGTCGATGGGGTGGATCGAATTCTTCAACCGCAAGGAAAACCTGGGACTTTACTACGCCAATCACGACCCGGAGAACCGGCTTTCCGGCGTCTACTTCGAACTGCGCCCTTACACAAAATCTGCGGCGGTTGGGGACAACTGGCCCACCCCGGCCGACCTGCCGGAAGGAACTCCAATTGGGCTGACCATGGGCTGGCTGAAATTCCCGTACGTGAAGCACGGAACCTTCAATTCCGGGCCGGTGGCGTTGCGTGTGCACCGTGGCGACTGGCACGAAGGCAGCGAGATTTACCGCTCATGGTTTGACCAGCACTTCCCCATCAAGCGCCCGGCAAGCTGGCTGCGCAAAGAGATGGCCTGGCAGTCCGTGATTATCTCCAACTGCGAGGATGTGGTGGTCTGGAAGTTTAAGGATCTACCCCGCCTGGCGGCAGACGCCAAGAAATACGGCGTCACTACCTTCGAAAATCTGGGCTGGGACATGGGAGGAATCGACCGCGGCTACCCCGAGTACCGGCCCGATCCGCGCCTGGGAACACATGAAGAGTTTCGCCAAGCCTTGGCGGAGGTAAAGAAAGTGGGCGTGCATCCGCTGATCTTTGCCAACATCCAGTTCTCAGACACCGCCATCCCGCTGTTCGATGAGAAGCTGCGCCGCTACGCGCCCCCCGGCCTTTGGGCCGAGGACCTGTTCCTGGCGGGCTGGGGAGAAGGAACCATCAGCGCACGTATGGGCCTGACGCGCCACAACATGACCTTGGTCAGCCCTGCACACCCGGAATTCCGCCGTTTCCTACTCGATCAGTTCGTACAATTAATTAAAGACGGCGCGGATGGTTTCCAATTGGATAAGACCTGCATCCTTTCAGTGTTGGACTTCAACCACACCATCCCTACCTCACCCGACAAATCCTTCACCCAGGAATTGCTCTCAACCTTCCAGGAAATTCTGCGGGAATGCCGGCAGGCAAATCCAAACTTCGCCCTGGCTTCGGAAATCTGGTGGGACCGCGCATTCCAATACGTGGACGTTTCTTACACACGCATGGGAGACATTGACATGGACTCCCCGGCGCTTCGATACACTTTCCCCGAGTGGATTCCCACCATCTGCGCGGAGAGGCCGGGCGACTTCAACATCATGAACAACGGCATGGCTAACGGCATGGTTAGGGCGGTACAACCCCGCCAATACAACCCTGCCGGGAATGAGGGGGTAACGCGTCGG
>JBJKQF010000157.1:0-6053 GCA_046705545.1 Terriglobia bacterium | reverse complement strand
CAGTCGTTCCCGTGTACCGAACTGTAGTGGCGGACCTGCTGAGTCCGGTTTCCGCTTTTCTGCGGCTTACTCCGCAGGCCTGTCAGGGGTCGAGCACGCGCGGAAAGGAAGCCGAGCAGCACTGCTTTCTGTTGGAGAGTGTGGAAGGCGGCGAGAGGGTTGGCCGCTACACCTTCTTCGGCGTGGATCCTTTCCAGGTTGTTTCCTGCCGCGGGGATCGCATCACCCTTCGCCGCGGCCGCCAAAAGACCGAGGAAACAGGCAATCTTTTCGAGTTCTTGCGGAAAGTGGGCTCAAGATACCATTCGGTGACTCTGCCGGGACTGCCTCCTTTCACGGCTGGCGCGGTGGGATATCTCTCTTATGAAGCGGTGCGCCAGCTTGAGCGGCTGCCGGCTCGCGTGGAGCCGGACGTCGAAATGGACGACGCCGTCTTCATGTACTTCCGCAACCTCGTGGCGTTCGACCACGTCCGGCACCGGCTGTTTCTGATTTCGAACGTACTGACCGAAGAAGATCCGGGCAGCCTGCGGGACAAGTACGACGCCGCTGTGCGCGAGCTTGACCGTTTGGAGAGAAAGCTTGCTCAGCCCTTGCGGCTGCCTCGCGTCCGTGCCCCGCGCGGCAAGCTGCGCGTGCGCCCCAACATGTCGGGCCAGCGCTACGAGCAGATGGTAGAACGCGGCAAGGAATACATCCGCGCCGGAGACGTTTTCCAGGTGGTTCTCTCCCAGCGCCTGACGGTTCCGGTACGCGTGCCGGCTTTCCAGGTGTACCGGGCGCTGCGCGTGGTGAATCCTTCTCCTTACCTGTACTACCTGCGACTGGGCAAAGTGACCGTGCTGGGCTCATCTCCGGAGATGCTGGTCAAGGTTTCGGGGAGCGAGGTGGAATACCGCCCCATCGCTGGTACACGCCCGCGCGGCAAGACGGACGCGGAAGACAAGCGCCTGGCGGCTGAGCTGCTCGCCGATGAGAAAGAGCGAGCCGAGCACATTATGCTGGTGGATTTGGGGCGCAACGACGTGGGCCGCGTCTCGGAATTTTCCTCCGTCCGCCCCGAGCGCATCATGTTTGTGGAGCGCTATTCGCACGTGATGCACTTGGTTTCCCTGATCAAAGGGCAACTTCGTCCCGGCGCGGACAGCTACGCGGCGCTGGCCGCCTGCTTCCCGGCGGGAACTCTGACGGGCGCGCCCAAGGTCCGCGCCATGGAAATCATTGATGAGCTCGAACCCACCCGCCGCGGCCTCTACGGCGGCGCGGTGCTTTATGCTGACTTCTCAGGCAATTTGAATTCCTGCATCGTGATTCGCACCGTGCTGATCAAAGACTCAAAGGCCTATCTGCAGGCTGGCGCCGGGATTGTGGCTGACTCCGTTCCCGCGCTCGAATACCAGGAATCGATGAACAAGGCCCGCGCCATGCTGAAAGCCTTTGAAATGGCGGAAGAAGGCCTCTAAGACTACTGGATCTTCCCCCCGTTGCGTGCGAGTTTCTTCTCCAGGCGCGCTTTCACTTCCGGCCATTCGGAGTCGATAATGCTGTAATAGACCGTGTGCCGGACCCGGCCGCTCCAGGTCAGCATATGATTGCGCAGCAGCCCTTCCTCCGTGGCGCCTAGGTCGAGGATCGCATCTCGCGACTGCTGGTTGAGCGAGTCGGTTTTGAATTCCACGCGCATGCAGCCCAGCCTTTCAAAGGCGTGGCGCAGCATCAGGTATTTCGCCTCCGTATTGGCGCCGGTTCGCTGCCAGCGTTTGGCGAGCCAGGTGGCGCCGATTTCCAGGCGAAGATTGGCAGGGTCGATATTCAGATAGCGGGTTGAACCAACGGCTTCGCCGCTGCCGCGGTCGATCGTAGCAAAGGGCAGGGAAGTTCCCTTTGCCTGCTCGCTGAGGGCCTGCTCGATGTAAGCCTGCATATCTTTGGGCGTCCGGATGTTCTGCGTTGCCCAGCGCCACAGGTCGAAATCAAGCCCTGCCTTGCATAACTGTGCATGGTGAGACACGGCGAGCGGTTCCAGGCGCACCATGAGTCCTTCCAGCGTGATGGGTTGAATGTCCATTGCTACCGGTCCCTTCGCTGCCCTCCGCCGTGCATTCACAGCCGGCCATCGCCCGGCGGTTTTGGCAGGGGATTCGTCGTTCGCGCTTTATCATCGTATAATGAATCGTTTGGGGCTCTGAGGCAAGCTGATGATCCTGGTAATCGATAACTACGACTCATTTACCTACAACCTGGTGCAATACCTGGGCGAACTGGGAGCGGAGCTGGAAGTGCGCCGCAACGACCAGACTACCGTGGAGGAGATCGAGCGCCTTGCTCCCGAGCGGATCGTGATTTCGCCGGGCCCGAAGACTCCTTCGGAAGCCGGCATCTGCCTGGACGTCATCCGCGCCTTTTCCGGCCGCATTCCCATCCTGGGAGTCTGCCTGGGCCATCAGGCGATCGGGCAGGCCTTCGGCGGCAAAGTGATTCGCGCGCCTGAAATCATGCACGGCAAGACCAGCCCGGTCTCCCATGACGGCAAGACAATTTTCTCCGGTTTGCCCAATCCCTTTCCCGCCACCCGCTATCATTCCCTGATCGTCGAGCGGGAGAGCCTTCCCGCCTGCCTAGCGGTTTCCGCCACCTCGCCGGACGGGCTGATCATGGCGTTTCGGCACAAGAAAATGAAGGTGGAAGGCGTGCAGTTCCATCCGGAATCCGTACTAACCGACTCCGGCAAGAAGTTGCTGGAAAATTTCCTCAATCTGTAGTGGCTTTTGGGAATCGTGTGTGTCGCCATAAAACGTCTTTGGGTTGTCATGCTGAACTTTGCGCGTGTCATCCTAAGCTGAGCCAAGGGTCTGCTTTTGATACTCTCAGGCTGGGAATTACAGATTCCCTCCTGTGCTCGGAATGAGGGGAAGACCGCTCAGGGTTAATGCCCAGGGGTTTACCTCCAGTCACAAAGGAAACCGATGATGAAATTACTCGCCCGGGTTTGTGTGTTCCTGCTCATGCTGCCGGCGTTTGCGGTTCTATGCCGCGCGGCGAAAAGGTCTCTTACTCCGCAGCTAATTACGAATGAGGGAGAAGTTATTTCTCCTTCGATCAGCCGCGTGCGCTGGCGACCGGGCGAAGATCAGATCAGCTACATCCGCCCGGGCGACGCCGACCGTTTATGGATCTTTGACGTCGCCACTTCCCGGGAGCACCGCGTTGAGCTGCCTTCCAGCGCCGACGTGAACCTTGAATCCTACCAGTGGTCGCCGGAGGGCAGCCGGATACTTTTCGAGGGCGAGGATGACCTTTGGATCTACGACCTCGCAAGCCGCAAGATGCGGCGCCTCACCGACGACCCGCAGAGAGAGGAAGAGCCGGCGTTTTCGCCGTCGGGCGACCGCGTGGCCTTTGTTCAGCAGAACAACCTCTACGTGATTGATGTGAAGACCGGGAAAAGAACCCAACTCACCACGGACGGAACTCCGCTGATCCTGGATGGCAAGCTCGACTGGGTTTACAAGGAGGAACTCGCCGACCGTTCCACGGGACGCGCTTATGAATGGTCTCCGGATGGAAAGGAGATTGCCTATCTGCGTCTCGATGACAATCCCGTGCCGCAATATCCTCTGGTCCATTTTCTTTCCACCCACGTGGAGTTTTCCATGCAGCGCTTTCCGCAGGCCGGAGATCCGAACCCGCAGGCTTCTTTCCATGTCGTCTCCGTGGACGGCCGCAAAAAGCGCGACTGGGTTGCTCCGCAGGGTTCGTTGCCCTTTGAATACATCGCTCCGTCGTTTTCCTGGACGCCTGATTCCAAGGCTGTTGCGTTCCAGACGCTGAATCGCGATCAGACGGAAATGACGGTGCATCTCTGGAGCCCGAACTCCGGAAGCGACCGCGTTTTGCTGGTGGAAAAGGATCCCTATTGGATCAACTCGATTCGACCACCCGGATTCTTGAAGGACGGGGATTTCTTGTGGCTTTCCGAGCGCGACGGGTGGCTTCACCTCTACCTCTATGGACCCGGCGGCAAGCTGCTCAGGAAGCTCACCAGCGGTGACTGGATGTTGGACCACCCGCTCTTCTCAGACATGCCGATGTACCAGCAAGGAGGCGATTCCGGCTGGGTCTATTTTCTTTCTACCAAGGCCGACCCGCGCCAGCGGCAGATCTACCGCGTGCGCTTGGACGGTTCGGGCTTGGAGCGGCTTTCCAAGGAGCCGGGAACTCACACCTTTCTTCTTTCGCCCGACGGCCGCTATTACGTCGAGACGTTTTCTGATTACCGGACTCCGCCTGTCACGCGGCTCTTCAGTTCAGACGGCGGTCTGGTGGCGACCCTCGACCGGCCTGAAAATCATCTCAACAATTACGCGCTGGGCACGACGGAATTTGTCACCCTGACAGCGCCCGACGGCGCCAAGCTCTACGCGCGGCTGGTTAAGCCTCCCAACTTCGATCCCCGAAAGAAGTATCCGGTGATTGTGGGCGTGTACGGCGGGCCGGAGGTGCAGCTTGTCCGCAATCAGTGGGGCGTCACGTCGCTCGAAGACCAGTTCTTTGCCGAGCACGGTTTTCTGCTCTGGACGCTGGACAATCGCGGATCGTGGGGACGCGGCCACGCCTGGGAAACCAAGATCTTCGAGCATATGGGGCGGCAGGAATTAAAAGACCAATTGGCCGGCGTGAAGTACCTAAAATCTCTTCCATACGTGGACCCGCACCGCATGGGCATTGGGGGCTGGTCTTACGGCGGATATATGACGCTCTATACCCTGACGCACGCGCCGGAGGTCTTTAAGTGCGGGGCGGCGGGCGGGCCCGTCACAGACTGGAAGTTCTACGACACCATTTATACCGAGCGCTACATGCGGACGCCTGAGGAGAATCCTGAGGGCTACCGCGAGTCTTCGCCGCTCGATGCCGCGGGACGCTTGCGCGCCAGCTTGTTGCTGATCCACGGCGTAGACGACGACAACGTGCATTTGCAGAACACCCTCAACTTTATTGAAGCCCTGGTGCGCGACGGCAAGCCTTACCAGCTTTACCTCCAGCCCGGAGAAAAGCACGGCTTTAGCGCCTATTCCGCGCGCTTGTATCTGGCGAAGCGCCTGCTGGCGTTTTATGAAGAGAATCTAGAGCCGGGCAAGTGATGGCTGCGGCGATAAACTGCGGTGTGAACGCGCGCGACTTCAGTTTTGCGCATTCACCGGCGGTATTTCTGCGTGAACCGCATCAGCTTTTCCAGGACCAAGAGTGCGCCGGTGGAGTCAATGGCCTTCTGCGCCATCGCGACTCCTTCCCGGAATCCAAAGGCTTTCTTCGCGGCCACCAGCGCCGCGGCCGCGTTGGCTACAATGTAATTCCGCAGCGGGATCTTCCTTCCGCTCAAGATTTGGAACAGAAGGTGGGCGTTGTCTTCGGCGCTGCCGCCTTGCATGCCGGGAGGACAACGTTCCATGCCGAAATCCTCCGGAACTAGCAGGCGGCTCAAGAGTTTCCCAGAATCGTATTCGGAAAGTTTGGTGGGCCCGGCCAAGGTGATCTCATCCATGCCGTCGGAACCCGCTACCACAAAAGCGCGCGCCGTTCCTACGGCGCCCAGCGCCTCCGCGAACATTTCCGTGCGCGCCTGGTCGTAGATTCCGGCCAGTTGCACCCGCGCTCCCAGGGGATTGGTGAGCGGGCCGAGCAGGTTGAAGATGGTTTTGGTTCT
Source organism: Terriglobia bacterium (assembly GCA_046705545.1). Lineage (GTDB taxonomy): Bacteria > Acidobacteriota > Terriglobia > UBA7540 > UBA7540 > JAMCXS01. Next base: position 346 of record JBJKQF010000157.1, on the reverse strand, counting down.
GATGCTTCTGCGGGCGTTCATCACGTGCTTGGTGGCCAGATGCAGATGGGGAGCGTAAAGGAAAACCATGCCCACTTTTTCCAGGCAGGCTGGAATGCGTTCGAGGGGCAATTCGATTCCCACGCCCAGCGCCTCCAGCACATCAGCGCTGCCGCAACGGCTGGAAATGGAGCGATTGCCGTGCTTGGCCACGGGGACGCCGCAGGCTGCTACCACCAGCGCCGCAGCGGTTGAGATGTTGATGGTGCCTTGGCCGTCGCCTCCGGTGCCGCACGTGTCCATCAGGTCGCTGGAATTGAGATTTGCATTGAGGCGCACTCCCGCGCGCTCCAGTGTTTCACGGGCG
>JBJKQF010000156.1:0-5661 GCA_046705545.1 Terriglobia bacterium | reverse complement strand
CCCTTCTCAGCGCCCAGCCCCGCCCCCGCCCCGCCGCCCTTGATCTAACTCCGCTTGCGCGCGAAAAAAACGCGCGCGGTTGTATCCCCCAGACTACTTATCTATAATCACTCCGCCACAACAAACTCAGTTGGGATCGGGGGCATCCACTGTGAGCCGAGTGCGCATTGGAGTGATCGGGGCCGGTTGGTGGGCCACGACCAACCACATTCCGGTTTTGGCCAAGCGGCCGGACGTTGACCTGGCAGCCGTGTGCCGGCTGGGCCCGGAAAAACTCAGGCAGATCCACGAACATTTCGGCTTCCGGTTTGCCACGGAAGATTATCAGGAACTGCTCGAGCAGGATCTTGATGCGGTTCTGGTCTGCTCTCCCCACGACCTGCATTACACGCACGCCAGCGCCGCTATGAATCGCGGGCTGCACGTGATGTGTGAGAAGCCCCTGACGCTGCACGCCCGCGAGGCTTGGGAACTGGTTCGGCTGGCGCGCGAACATGATCGCCATTTGCTGATTCCTTACGGCTGGCACTACAAGCGGTTCGTTGAAGAAGCAAAGAAGATCATGGACGACGGCGCAGTGGGCGAGATCGAATACGTCCTGTGCCACATGGCTTCTCCCACCAAGGAGTTTTTTGGCGACCGCGGCGCCGTGCCGACTGCCTGGACTCCCACCCTCAGCGCGCCCGAACCCGGCACCTGGAAAGACCCGGTGCGTGGCGGCGGCTATGCCTACGGACAGATCACTCATTCATCGGGATTGATGTTCTGGCTGACCGGAATGCGGGCGCGGCAAGTGGCGGCCCGCATGACGCGCGCTGACGCCGAGGTTGACTTGTACGATTGTGCCAATGTGTCTTTCCGGAGTGGCGCACTGGGAGTGGTTTCCGGTGCGGCCACGTTGCCCAACAATGATTCTTTCCAATTGGACATTCGAATTTTCGGCAGCCGCGGCGCACTGTTAGTCGATGCCGAGGTGGGCCGCGAGCGCGTCCAGTTGCGCCGACACGACGGCAAGCACCGGGAGTTTAGCGTCCCCGCGGGTGACGGCGCCTACGATTGCGAAGGTCCGCCCAACCGATTTGTGGATCTTGTGCAAGGCCGCGGAGAGAATTGGTCGCCGGGGGAAGTCGGCGCGGCCTCAGTGGAATTGATCGAGTCCATGTTTCTCTCTGCCTCCCAGGACGGCCACCCGGTGGAAGTGAAAGAGACGTAACAGTGGGATTACCCTCCCCGATGGCTGGATGTCCAGGCGTCGCCGCGCCCTCGGAGTTGATCGAGCGTGGCCTGGACCTCCTGGAGTTTCCGATCCTGCTCCTCGGAGCCTGCGCCTTTCGCAACGAAGATGGGCGGCGCGATGAAGATAGCTGCGCGACTGAAAGGATAAGGAATCTGAGTCTGGTCCCAGCTCCGTCGGAAGACGTATGCCTTGGCGACGGCGATATGGAAGCATAGAACCGCTGCGCCCGTGGTTCTGGCCAGCAGAACCGCTCCCCCTTTGGCCACGTGCCGAGGACCGCGCGGACCGTCGATGGTAAAGGCGGTGTCGTGCCCGGCGCGAATCGATTTGGCCATTTCCGCGAGCGCCCGCAAAGCGCCCCGGCTGCTCGAACCCCGCGCCGTACCATAGCCGTGCCTGAGGATAATGCGAGCCACGTATTCTGCGTCAAAATTCTGCCCGCTCATCACCACAATGCCGCGCTTCCTCCAGAACCACGTGGCCGCGAAAATTTCACTGTGCCAGAAGGTGTAGATTAATCCTTTTCCAGCTTTCCGGGCGGTTTCCCAGTTTTCCCATCCTTCCACTTGCCAGCGCAGCGTGCTGCCAATCAGCAGTACCGCCAAAAATCCTACCCAGGAGGCAAGCCAGATCTGGAAGCGCTGCCAGAGGGTAAACGGTCTGGGGTTGCGGCCCAGCTTGACGCGCGCCGCCTGCACTGCATCCTCAGCTCTTGTTTCCGCGATTCTTTGAAATGCTTTGGTCATTTACATTGGCTGCAGCGCCGAGCTATGCTCGGCGCAGAAATCCGGCGGCTGGAAGTCACCCTGAGGGAACCTCTTCACATACGCTCATAGCGCGGGCCGCCGCCTCCTTGCGGGCAGGTCCAGGTAATGATCTCATAAGGGTCCGAGATGTCGCATGTCTTGCAGTGCACGCAATTCGAGGCGTTGATCTTCAGGCGCTTGCCCTTGCCGTCAGGGCCGTCTTCCATTTCATAAACCGCCGCAGGACAAAAATGCTGGCAAGGGTTGCCATACTCGCGCGTGCAGCGGCCGTTGCAGATGTCAAAGTCTGCGATCTGCAGATGGCATGGCTGGTCTTCTTCATGCTGTACGCCGGAGCGGTAAACGTCCGCAACTTTGTCGAACGTCAGCTTGCCATCCGGCTTTGCCGTCAGCGGCGGCTGTGGGGGCAATTCTTCCAGGCGCCTTATGTGCTCATGGTCGGGGCGCAGGGGGTAGCGCGCGTGCATGCCTCTTCCGCCAGTCGCGAGCTGCAATCCCGCATGGATGGCGCCCCGCCAGAATCCGTGCCCAAAACCTTGCCGGTAGTTGCGAACCTTCCAGAGTTCATCGCGAACCCAGCTCGTGCGCCACTTCATCTCAAAATTTTTCAAGACAGGTTCAGAATAATCCTGGCGCAGCAGAGCTTCAAAGATGGTTTCCGCCGCTAGCATTCCGGTCTTCATGGCGAGATGAATGCCCTTGAGTCGCCCGGCATTCAGAAAGCCCGCGGCGTCGCCCACCACCAGCGCCCCGGCGGCGGAAGTTGCGGGAATCGAAAAGTAGCCGCCTTCGGGAATGGTTTTGGCGCCGTAGCGAAGCACCGTGCTGCCCTCGAGCAGTTGCCTGACCCACGGGTGCGCCTTGAATTGATTGAAGCGGTCGTGAACGTCAAAGCGCGGATCTTCGGCGTCGAGAGCCGCCACCAAGCCTAGCGAGACCAAGGATTCCGACATCGCGTAAACAAAACCGCCACCGAACTGCCGCGAAGTGAGCGGCCAGCCCGCAGTGTGAATCACTTGCCCCGGGCGCAGCCGCCCAGCGGGAACTTCCCAGAGTTCTTTGACGCCCAGCGAGTAAGCCTGCGGGTTTGAGTCGCGGTCCAATTTGAGATGCCTGATTAATTGCTTGGTGAGCGAGCCTCGCGAGCCTTCCGCGAAGACCGTCACTTTGGATCGCAGGTTGTAGCCAGGCTGGAAATTGGGCTTGGGATTGCCTGCTTTGTCCAGGCCCTTGTCGTCCGTGCGGACGCCCGCCACGCGTGCTCCGTCGTAGAGAATTTCGGCGCCGCTGAATCCAGGAAACAAATTTACTCCGGAATCTTCCACCCTTTTGCCCAGCCACTTGACCAGCTTGTTGATGGAGACGATGGTGTTTCCGTGGTTCCGCAGGAAGGGAGGAACGACGGGCAACTTCCACTGTCCGCGGCGAGTCAGGTAATGGACTGCCTCCTCTGTGACGGCCGATTCGAGCGGCGCGCCTTGGGCTGCAAAGTCTGGCACAAGCTCGGCGAGCGCGCGCGGATCGAGGATGGCGCCGGAAAGTGAATGCGCGCCGAGTTCGCTGGCCTTCTCCAGGATGTAAATGTTTTCAGGTGAGAGCAACTTGCCGGAAGCCGCGCCGGGCTTCTGCTGGTGCGCCGCCATGAGCTGGGCAAGGCGCAGGCCACAACTGAGCCCCGCAGGGCCCGCACCCACGATCACCACCTCAGCTTCAAGTGTTTCTCTTGGAATCTCCGCCATACGGATCAGCTCTTGATTCTATCAGAGCCTTCCGCGCGCGGATGGCTTGCGGTATGAAATCTTCTGGGGAAAGGCGCGTTGGAGAGCTGTCGCTAGGATAGCGGAACGGAAAGATTGCCGGCCGGCGCCCTACTTGTGGGGCAGCTCCGACAGCTGCTCCTTTAGTGCCTCTGCCACGATTTCATTCGTGCCGGCTTCCTTGCGGATTTGGATGTAAATCTCGCGCGCCCGGCTGGGATCAGTGACGCTGTAAGTGTTGGCCATGGCCAGCAGAGCTGTGGTTCGCGGCACCGTCATAGTGGGATGGTTAGCGAGGTCCTGATAAATCTTTAGAGCGGCGTCCTGCTTTCCGGTTTTCAACAGTTCGCCCGCCAGGGCAAACTGCGCGAGCGAGGCGATTTCCTTGTCCGATTGCCGACCGGCCTCTTGCAGGGTCTTGATGGCCACGGAGTCATTGCCCATGCGCGCCTGGCAAACGCCCATGTGCACCTCCGCGTAACCCGCGGCCTTGGTTTTCGGGTAGACCTTGACGATCTCGCCGAACTCCCCGAGAGCTTTCTCGTACTTGGCCTTGTCGGTGGGGAACATCTGGCCGGGCGGCACGGGATTATTGGGGTCAGGAGTTCCCACTTGCGCATTGAAAGTACCGATTGCGGCCTGCAACAGGTTGTTTGCCGCAGCTTCCTGATGGGCGTAATAACTCTTGATCCAGAGCGCTCCGCCAACAATGACGATCACCGCCGCGCTGACCAGGATGATGGCCTTTAGATGCTCGCTGACGAAGATTTGCAGCGACTCGATGGTATCTTGAAATTCATCCTGCTTCAGTTGATGCCGGGTGTATCGATCCACGGTCTCTCCTTATTCAATGCGCTTCAGCCATCTTAACCCCGTGGTGGGAAGAAGGTCAATCAGCCCGCGGCCGACGGGAGGGGCCGTTCCCCGAGCTTTTCGGGAATGAGCGGCGGAATTTGCTTGTTGACAGAAAACCTCGGCGGGACTACAGTTAGAGATTCTTATGCAACTCACACTGGCACATCACCATCACCATTCGGGCCACAGGGTGTGGTGTCAGTGGGTGCTGGCGTAAAAAGCCGCGAGATTCGGAAGTAAGATAGAGCCCGCTGACGATGTGAGTTAGCGGGTTTTTTATTTTTGGGAGAGCAAACGCATGGACTTGAAATTTCAGGATGGCCTGATTCCCGCTATCGTGCAGGACCCGGGCACAGGTGAAGTGCTGATGCTGGGCTATATGAACGACGAGGCGGTCCAGAAGACGCTAAGTACCGGATTTGTAACATTTTACAGCCGAAGCCGGCAAAAACTTTGGACCAAAGGGGAAACCTCCGGCCACAAGCTGCGCGTCCAGGAGGTTCGCGTTGATTGTGACAAGGATGCTCTGCTGATTCGAGCGGAACTGGCCGGGCCCGGCTGCTGCCACATGGGGTACCGGTCCTGCTTCTTCCGCAAGGTAACGCCGCAAGGTGAGGAAGTTGTCGCCGCGCGCGAATTCAACCCTGAAGAGGTCTATGGAAGTTCGAAAGAGGAGAAGAAAGTATGAAGTTGAAGCTGGGAATTCCCAAAGGGAGCCTCCAGGAAGCCTCCCTGCAAATGTTCCGGCGCGCAGGCTATGAGATCACGGTCAGCTCGCGCTCCTATTTTCCCGTCATCGACGACGAGGAGATCGAATGCATGTTGATCCGCGCCCAGGAGATGGCCCGGTACGTCGAGGATGGCGTGCTAGACGCCGGCATCACGGGCCGCGACTGGATTCTGGAGAATAATGAGGCAGCGGTGGTGGAAGCCGCTGACCTGATTTACGCCAAGAATACCTTCGGTAAGGTTCGCTGGGTTCTGGCCGTCCCTGAAAAATCCAATATCCAAAGCGTGAAGGACCTTGAGGGTAAAGTGGTGGCGA
>JBJKQF010000155.1:0-2524 GCA_046705545.1 Terriglobia bacterium | reverse complement strand
CCGCTGCCCAGCTTGATTGAGCGGGCACGCGGAGTTCCGGAAGAGTTGCGCACCGCGGTGCGCTCGCTGCGCTGGACTTCTTTGCTGAACCTTACCTACTGCCTGCGCCGGCCCTTGCCGCATGCCTACCATTGGGTCTACTTCCCCGAGGGTGACTTCCCGTTTTTCCGCTTGGTTTTCCCTTCCAACATTTGTGGCGGTCTGGCCCCGGAAGGCGGCAGCCTGATTGCCGCGGAAATTTCGAACCCTGAGCCGGGCCGGGAGGATGAGCTTGAGCGGCTTGTGCTGGGATGCCTGGAGAAGCTGGGATACGTCGCTCAGCCGGCGGAAGTGGTGCGGGTGGCGCGAAACCATTTCCCTTACGCTTATCCCGTACACGACCTGAAGCGGGCCTCCTGCGTCTCGCAGTTGCTGGAATTCCTGAAGTCGAAGCAGGTTTGGTCTTTGGGGCGCTTTGGCGCCTGGCGTTACTCGAGCATTGACGACGCCATCACTGAAGCCCTCCATGTAACACCCCAGATCCTCGAACCCTCTCTGCAAGGCGTCCTCTCGGAGGACGCTTCAAAAGCCACACGCTGAAAGGGATTCAGGTTGGCGGAAGAAATTCACGAACGTTGAAGCGCTTGGCCCACAAGGGCCGCCATGCGCAACGTTTTTTAGGAAACGATCAAAGGGAGGAAAGTCCGTTATGAATACCGCAAAGAATCCCGGCGGGGAATCGCCCGCGGCGCAAACATCCGTGGTTTCCAAACTCGAGCAGCGAACTGCGCGCATCGGGGTTATCGGCTTGGGTTACGTTGGCCTGCCGCTGGCGCTCGGCTTCGCGCAGGCGGGGTTTGAGACCACCGGTTTTGACACGGACCAATCCAAAGTCGAAAAGCTGGAAAACGGCAAGACCTATATCAAGCTTATTTCAGAAGCCATCATCGCCCGGCAGGTTGAGGAGAAACGCTTCTTCCCCACCGGTAAATTTGAGAAGCTCCGCGAAATGGACGCCATCATCATGTGCGTTCCCACGCCGCTCGACGCCCACCGCGAACCGGACCTTTCCTTTATCCTCAGAACGGGCGAGACCGTCCGCGAGCATCTCCAGCCGGGGCAACTGATTGTGCTGGAGAGCACTACCTATCCCGGCACCACGGAGGAGGTCTTGCTTCCTCTGCTCGAGGAGACCGGACTGCGCTGCGCGGTGCTGCCCTACACGACCGATGGAGATTCCGTCGAGTCTCCGGAGCAATCCGCGGGTGATTTCCTTCTGGCCTTCTCTCCGGAACGGGAAGATCCCGGCAACAAGCAGTTTGAGAGAACGAAAGTCCCCAAAGTCATTGGAGGCGTCAACGCTCAAAGCGCTCTCGCGGCCCGCGCCCTCTATTCCAAGGTCTTTGAGCGCACCGTGCTGGTCAGCTCGGCGCGCACTGCGGAGATGACCAAGCTGCTGGAAAACATCTACCGCTCGGTCAACATCGCGCTGGTGAACGAGTTGAAGGTTCTCTCCGCGCGTATGGGCATCAACATCTGGGAAGTGATCGAGGCGGCCAAAACCAAACCCTTCGGTTTCAACGCCTTCTACCCCGGGCCGGGCCTGGGCGGGCACTGTATTCCCATCGATCCGTTTTATCTCACCTGGAAGGCGCGCGAATATGGTTTTACCACGCGCTTCATTGAGCTGGCCGGAGAGATCAACTCCGCCATGCCGGGACGGGTGGTGGAGGCGCTCTCGGAAGCCTTGAACCAGCACAGCCTCTGCCTGCGCGGCTCCAAGATTCTGGTTCTGGGCGTGGCTTACAAAAAGGACGTGGACGATTTGCGCGAGTCGCCTTCGCTCAAGATCATGGACTTGCTGCTGGAGCAAGGAGCCCACGTGGAATACCATGATCCTTTTTGCCCGCGATTGGAGCGCATGCGGCGCTACAATTTCCGGCTTTCGTCGGTGGATCTCACCCCTGAAAAGCTTTCAGAACCTGCCGCTGTGATCATCGCCACGGACCACTCGGCCTTCGACTATCCCGCGATCGTCCGGCACGCCAACCTGGTGATCGACACCCGCAACGCCACCAAGAATGTGAAGGAACACCGGGAAAAGATCGTCCTCTGCTAGGGCGGGAGAAAGCGATCCGCAACCAGCCCCGCGCCCCGCGCGGTCCCTCCGGCTCAGGGGCGGGTGGGGAAACCGGCATAGGCCTTTGGCAAGAAGGCTTCCGAGGCGCTACAGAACCGGAGAAGATAGCATGCGCACCATACCCATCGCGCAAGTTTCACTCGGCCGGCGTGAGATCGAGGCCGTTGAACGGGTCCTAAAGAGTGGGAATCTGCGGGCGGGGTCGACCACAGAAGATTTTGAAAGGCGCTTTGCCTCGGCGGTGGGCGCTCGTTACGCCGTCGCCGTCAGTTCGGGACCGGCTGCGCTCTACCTGGCCTGCCGGGCAACGCTGCGTCCGGGCGATGAAGCGATCGTTCCTGATTTTACCTTTGTGGCCACCGCGGCCATGGTGGCGGCGGTGGGCGCAACCCCGGTCCTCGCCGA
>JBJKQF010000154.1:0-12813 GCA_046705545.1 Terriglobia bacterium | reverse complement strand
AGGGCCTTCACTAACGCCGAGCTCTCAGCCGTCGGGCACCAGTAGCGTTCAATGTGCTTCACCACCAGGGCCGTCCCCTCGGCGTGCGAAACGTAGGGCCGGTCTTTGGGGTTGTACATGGAGTCCGTCAGGTCGCGCAGCAGAACGCACTGAACTCCCCAGTTGGTAAGATTCTTAATTCCGAATGAGCGGTCCAAAATGCACATGTTCACCGCGACGCCTGCGTAGAAAACGGTGGTAATCCCACGGCTCTTCAGGAAGCTGTACACCTGCTCCCCGTTGTCAGAGATGACGTCGCCCTTCTCAATGTGAATCCGGAAGTTTTCCCGCGTCCACACCGGGTGTGCAAAGTCTCCCGGCGTGTCGCAGCCGCCGTCGGAATCGTCGATCGGCAAGGGCGGAGCGCTCAGGCCCAGGCTGGCGGGCGGCTTGACTAGCGGTTGTTGGATCATCACTTCTCTTTCCGGATAGTTCTTGTAGAACTTCATTGTCTCAGAGGGAGAATGGATGATCTGAATGCCGGCCGCGCGCGCCGCCACCACCACCGGCTCGATCTTTGCCGCCAGAAGATTCACGCGACGCGTTGTCGCCTTGCACCAGTGCTTGTCCCACATGTCGGTGATCAGGATCGCCGTCTTGCGCGGTTCAAAGCTCTTTTCAAAGTAGGCTTCCTGCCAAGTCTTGGTGTTCTTGAATGCTTCCGCGCTGGTTCGGAGGCGCAAGTGGAAATATTCGGGGCCTCCGGCGGAGTTCCTGCCGAGCCCGGCCAGGTTTCCCGCACCGACCATTGCGGCCAGCGCCAGCGTAATCCGAATGGTTTTTGATTTCGGCAGGATCTTTTCTATCGAATGGGTCATGGGCCTTATCCGTTTTGCTGATTGAGATTTTCAAGATTTAGTGCAGGGATTATTGTAGCGCGAGTTGGCGTCCCGTTCCTTTCGACTTGCCCCGGGTGGCGTTTCAAGAGGTGGCTTTGCAATCTCGCGCAAACCTCAGTCGCCCTGAATCAGTACTATATTGTGAATCGCCACGTCAGGCAGCTCGATGCCCGTAACGCCGCGGCGGGAGTCCAGCTTGAGCTTCCGAACCTGCGGATAGATTTGCGTGCAGTGCCGCGCCGCAAAGTACCGCTCGCGCACCCTCAGGATCCCGCCCGGAAGGGGTTGAACTTCACCCTTCAGCTCCGGAACAGTGCGGTTGACTTGATGAACCACAATGGCGTTCTCACCGCGCTTTCTGTAGAAAGTCGCCCCCAGGCTCTTGCGGTGATGGTGCGAATCGACCCACAGCGGGGGGTCCGTCACGTAAGCGCGCGCAATTTGATAATAGAAGTCGGCAGGCCAGAGAAAATGTTTGCTGATCATTCCAAAAAGATCGAATGAGGCGTACAACACCCGGCCCTTGCCCCGCTTGGTTTCAACAATGGCGGGATAAGTGGAAGGCTCGCCCGGCGGCGGCGGCTCCCAGTTGATCCAATGGTCTTTGCCCCACGCGATTGCCGGCAGGATGTGGGTGGCCATCACTCTCGCGTCGCGGAGCTTGACTTCAACGAAGGGCGCCGTGGTCACCAGGTTCGTGCCCGGCAGTTTCTCCCATACGAAGGATTCCTTGCGGTCCAAATAACTGCCCCAATAATTGTCGAGGTACCGCTTGTTCACCCTGACGAAGTCACATCCCATCAAATCGGCCAGCCCAAAGTTGCGCCGCGGGTACCCGTCGGAATCTTTCGTGCCGGTCACCCCCGTCGCCAGAAGGATTCCGCCCTGCTCGACAAAATCAGAAAGCACCTTGGCGTGGCCGTCTGATAGGCAGGTTGCTTCCGGCAGAACAATCATCTTGTAGGATTTCAATTCTTCGGGTGTTAGCTTCCAATCCGGCAGGATGTCGGAAGGGAATTGGGATTGGACGGCGGCTTCCATGGCGCCTTGCATGGCCGTCTGGTGACGCCCGCCCGCATGATCGTAGAATTGTGTTCTTTCACTGTAGAGGATTGCCGCGCATGGCTCGGGGTCCCGGTCTTCTAGGTGTGGTTCAATTTTCTCAATCTCCTCGTATGCCTCGCCCATCTCACGGAACCAGAGGCGGTCCAGGGTCCCATCCTGGTGCGTGGTTTCGGAGTACATGTAAATCCGGCAGTTCTGCGCGGCGATCATGGCTGTTTCGGCGATGAAGACTGAAGGGGGAAGCGGGTCATAAACAGAGGAGACGTGTCCGGGAGCAATCTCTGGAAGTTTCCCGGTTCCTCGCGCGAACATGCTGGAAAGATAGTTGCCCGCCCAAGGCTCGGCAAACGTGTAGTCCAGCAAATCCATTAGCTCGTGGGGGAATCTGAGGTGAGCGCCGTTCCACGTAACGGCGGCCTTCGATCCCAGCGACCGCACCAATGCGATGACTTCATTAACAAAAGAAAGCTGCGTCGTCTGGTACTTAAAATCCTGGATCTCCCGCCACTGCTGGTCTCTGGCTTCTCCGCGCGGGATCTCGTGGCCGTACATCTTGAGGTACAAGGCCCTGCAATATTTGCAGTAGCAGAGCGGCTGGCCGGGGATGTCCAGCTTGAATCCATCCGGGTCGTATCCGCGGACAATTTCCGTCAGTTGAGCAAAGACGTACTTCCGGTAGGGAGTATTGAGGCACGCCCAGTGCCACTGAGCCCACTGGTGGTTCTTGACGGAGGGTTGAATTCGTAAAGGTTTGCCTTCTTCGTCGAGGATGGCCCAGTCCGGATGTTGGCCGACGGCCCACCCGTCGAATCCCACGCTGTAGTAAACATGGAACGCCATGCCGGCGCGACGCAGCGGCTCGCTCATCGCTTGCAGCAGATCCACTTTGAGTCCGGCCTGCATGTGGCCCACCTTGGTCGGATAGTAGGCGTTTCCCCAATGCCCTTTGGCCATCAGGTGGAAGTGATCCAGGTGGGCTTCCTCGTAGAGGCGAACACGTTCCTCCGGGTTCAATTTGCTGTACGTCATGGCCGGAGGATCGGGCGAATGGTGGTCGCAAATGTAGGCGCGGTATTGGCGGCTCAGCGGCGGCGGCGCTGGCTTGGAAGGTGCTCCGGCCCCCGTTGCGTCGCGCTCCACGGGGCTTGCGATTCCCATGGAAGCCTCGAGCAACACGGGTGAGGAAATTCCGAGCTTCACCAAAATTGAATTAAAATCTCGCCGGTTCATCAGAACCCTCCCAGTGATCCATAGATCGATATCGTTGTTCTTGGTCCCACAATGACTCAGCGCCTGCTGGCGGCAACACGCCCCTTGGTGCTATCGACGGCGGCTCAAACCTCAAAGCGAAGCTAACGGCGCTAGAGGCCAGCTCGTGATGCGGTCTGCATCGTACTATCGCCCGCAAGCCGGATTCAAGGGCAGGTTCTTTGGGTGAGTCTTTCTGGGCGCGGGTCTCGGGGCAAGCCCCGCTGCTTCCAGGGGCAAGCGCGGGGACTCTGGAGCGCGTGCTATCAGCTTGTTTTATGCAGCGAATCAAAATGATTGTTTGTTGGTTTGCGAGTCAGCCTGACACGCGCGCCGGACTAATGCTATACTGAAGGGCTCTTGTGACCTCGCGTTGAGCGGTTATCAAGCGCCGCTTTGCATCCGGGGCCGCCGCGAGGCGGTCGGAAGCTGTAGCGGAAGGCGATTGATCGCGTAAGCAAGAGTGGGCCGGCGCGGGATATTTGATGCAATTTTCGAACTCGTGAAACATTTCCCGTAGTTCCTGCATCTAATTTTTTTAAACACTCACCCGTGCCTTGGGGTCAACCAATAGCGTAACCATGCGTCAGAGCAGTCTGGCAGTTCTGGGTTGAGAGGTTTGTCTGGATGGGGTGCAGGCTTTCCGCACGCCAGGTTCAAGAGCTGTTTCTCTTCTTTAGCCTCACTCAGCGCAAACCTTTCCGCAAGCCTCCGGGGCGTTGAGGATCAAAATTGTGACGACAGATAGAATGCTTGTGGCAGGGGAATGCCTCCCCCGACGCGGCTGTGCAAGCCATCTGAGGGGACATGCTAGGTAACTCGCTCTTTTCTCCGGATTCTCCTCAGGCGCAGTCCATCACTCACCTTTCAATCGTGGTGGGTGTTGTGATGCTGGCTATCCTGGCCTTGATCACCGTGTTGGTTCTGTACGCGGTGGTTCGCTTCCGGCGGCGGCCGGGAACCCCCGAGCCCCGCCAAGTCTTTGGGAACTCGCGTGTGGAAATGACCTGGACCGTGGGCGCGCTGGTGATCGTGACGGTGCTCTTTGTTCTGACGATTCGAACCATGCGCAGCTCTGACCGTGCTCCCTCTCCCGGCGAACACCCGAACCTGGTGGTTACGGCGCACCAATGGTGGTGGGAAGCGCAATACCCAGCGTCGGGCGTGGTGACTGCCAATGAGATTCACATCCCGGTCGGCAAGGCTTGGCTGGTGCAACTGAAGTCCGTGGACGTCATTCACGATTGGTGGGTGCCGGACCTGGGACGCAAGATGGACGCCATTCCCGGCCACCCGAACCAATTCTGGATTCAGGCGGACAAGCCGGGGACGTATCTTGGCACTTGCGCTGAATACTGCGGCGTCGGGCACGCCTGGATGCGCATCCGCGTGATTGCCCAGACGCAGGCGGACTTCCAGGCCTGGGAGAAGCATCAGCTTGAAGTGCCCGCACAGCCCGTTTCCGGTGCCGCCGCACAAGGCAGCAAGCTGTTTCTGAATCTTACTTGCTTCGCTTGCCACAGCATCGCTGGAACGCCGGCCACGGCGGATATCGGCCCGAACCTCACTCAACTAGCCAGCCGCCAGACGCTGGCGTCTGGGCGCCTTGAAAATACTCCTGAAAATCTGGCCCGGTGGATTGCGAATCCCCAGGAGTACAAGCCCGGCTCGCACATGCCGAACTTCCACTTGAGCGCCGAGCAGGATCATGATCTGGTGGCATATCTGGAGACCTTGAAATGAGCGACATTCCCTTTCCCGGAACCGGTGAAGCGCTGCCCGCCGCGCACTCCCAAGAAGAAGCGCGCGGACTGCTTGCCTGGGTTTCCTCGGTGGATCACAAGCGGATCGGGATCATGTACCTGTTCGCCAGCTTGGTATTTTTCGGCGCGGGCGGCATTGAAGCCTTGCTGATGCGCATTCAGCTGGTACGGCCGGTCAACACCTTCCTCTCCCCGCACGCGTTCGACCAGATCTTTACCATGCACGGCACGACGATGATCTTTTTTGTCGCCATGCCGGTGCTGACGGGTCTGGCGAATTACCTGGTGCCGCTGATGCTGGGCGCGAATGACGTGGCCTTCCCGCGCTTGAACGCCCTGAGCCTGTGGCTGCTGGTATTTGGGGGCTTGCTGCTCTATTTCAGTTTTGTGGCGGGCGGCGCTCCGGCGGCGGGCTGGTTCAATTACGCGCCCCTCAGCGAAAAGGCTTACTCCTCATCGCATGGCGTGGATTACTACGCGCTGGGCCTGCTGACTGCCGGCATCGGTTCGGTGGTGGCGGCGATCAACCTGATCGTCACCATTCTCAAGTATCGGGTACCCGGCCTCACCATCCGGCGTCTTCCCTTGTTTGTCTGGATGGTGCTGGTCACGCAGATTCTGATCATCCTGGCGATGCCGGCGCTGAACGCCTCCCTGGTAATGCTGCTGATCGACCGGACTCTCAACGCGCATTTCTTTCAGGCGTTTTCGGGAGGCTCGGCGCTTCTCTGGCAGCATTTCTTCTGGGCCTTCGGGCATCCGGAAGTTTACATCGTCATCTTGCCGGCTTTCGGCATGATCTCGGAAGTAATTCCGGTCTTCTCCCGGAAGCCGATTTACGGTTATGAATACGTCGCGGCTTCCACGGTGGCCATCGGCGTTCTCAGTTTTCTGGTTTGGGCGCACCACATGTTTGCGGTCGGCCTGGGGCACTCGGTGGACACCATGTTCGCCATCAGCAGCATGCTGATCGCCGTTCCCACGGGCGTCAAGATCTTCAACTGGATCGCCACCATGTGGAACGGCTCGATTCGCTTTACCACTTCGATGCTTTTTGCCTTGGGTTTCCTGGTGATGTTCACCATCGGCGGGCTCAGCGGCGTATCGCTGGCGGTCTTCCCCGTCGACTGGCAGGTGACGGACACTTATTATCTGGTCGCGCATCTGCATTACGTTCTTTTCGGCGGCACCGTCTTCGGAGTTTTTGCTGGAATCTATTATTGGTTTCCCAAGATGAGCGGCCGCATGCTTTCTGAAAAACTCGGCCGTTGGCACTTCTGGACCATGCTGATCGGCTTCAACATGACGTTCTTCGTCATGCATTTGTTGGGACTGATGGGCATGACGCGCCGCGTCTACACCTATCCCAACCTGCCGGGCTGGGGCGCGCTGAACATGATTTCCACCATCGGCGCGGTGGTGATGGGCGTCTCTTCACTGATCTTTATCTGGAACATGTTTTGGAGCATGCACAGCGGCGAGCCCGCCGGCGACAATCCCTGGGACGCGTGGTCGCTCGAATGGGCCACCACGTCGCCGCCTCCGCCGCACAATTTCGAACGCGTTCCGCCCGTCCGCAGCCGCCGTCCGCTGTGGGATTTGGCGCACCCGGAAAATCCGGATTGGAAAAATGGACACTGAAGCGCAAGCGCAAACACAAACACTCGCCGCCTGGGACAACAACAAGCTCGCGATGGTGTTGTTCCTGCTTTCGGAAGGAACTTTCTTCGCCTTCCTGATTATCGGCTACGTCTATTACCACAGCACTTCGAACACCGGAGTGATGGCGGCCAAGGTTTTGGACCCGCTCAAGGCGGGCATCTACACGGTGTTTCTGCTTGCCAGCAGCTTCACCGTCTGGCGCGCGGAGAGCAGCCTGCGCCGCGGCAGCCGGCGCGGTTTCCAGTCCTGGCTGCTGGTCACCATTCTTCTGGGCGCGATTTTTCTGGTTGGGCAGGGGCGTGAGTATCTGCACCTCTACGCTGAAGACGTCACCATCAGCGGCAACATCTTCGGCACGTCTTTCTTTACCCTGACGGGGTTCCACGGCTTCCATGTGCTGCTGGGCCTGATTTCCCTGATTGTGCTCTGGGCGCTGGCCTGGCGCGGGGAATTCCAGGAGAAGCACTCCTCGGCGGTGGAAGCGGTGGCGCTTTACTGGCACTTTGTCGATTGGATTTGGGTCGTGATTTTTTCGGTGATCTACTTATGGGCGATTTTATGAGAGGTGGCCTATGACCATGTCGCATTTCTGGTGGACAGCTTGGGACTGGGAACCCTCGATCGTGGTGGGCTGCGCGGGCTTGCTGGCGGCTTACGGCGCGGCGGCTCGGTTCAAGTTTTCGCGGCGCGCCTGGTATTACCTGGCCGGCGTCATCGTGCTGTTGCTGGCGCTTGTCTCGCCGCTTGATACGCTCTCGGACATTTACTTGTTCAGCGCGCACATGGTTCAGCACATCCTGCTGATTTTGGTGGTGCCGCCGCTCCTGTTGCTGGGCATCCCGCGTGAGATGGCGCAGAAGGCCCTGCGCATTCCCTGGGTGGCGCGCGCCGAGCGCATCTTGAGCAAGCCGCTGCTGGCCTGGTCGGTGGGCGTGGGAGTCTTGTGGCTGTGGCACTGGCCGCCGCTCTATAACGCCGCCGTGGCCAATGAGCAGATTCATATCTTGGAGCATTTGTGCTTCCTGGCAGGCTCCACGATTTTCTGGTGGCCGATCATTTCTCCCGTCGAGGAGCTGCGCATGGAGCCCCTGCTGGCCGTGGCTTACACCTTCGGCGCCTGCTCCGCGCACACCGTGCTGGCCATCATCCTGACTTTCGCACCGCTGGGGCATTATCCCGCTTACATCAATCCCGCGGACCCCTACGGCATTTTGCCCATTATCCGCGGCGATTGGGGATTGACGCCGCTGGCGGACCAGCAGTGGGGCGGGCTTCTGATGTGGGTTCCGGCCTGCCTGGTTTATCTGTCGTTCATCCTGGCGACGTTGGCCCGTTGGTATCGCATGCCGGAGCGTGACGCGGCCTTGCTTCCCGTGGCTTTGGCGGAAGAAGCCACGCCGCCGCAAACCGTCCCTGCGGCGTTGTCTTAAGGGAAGGGAAGAAGCAGATTTCTCGCTGTGCCTGGAGTAGCCCGGCGAGGGGCTTGGGCCGAAAGAGGATTTTTTCAGCAAGCAGTTCGAGGTTTAAAGATGGACACAACAAATCATCAGGAATCAAACCATTCTCAAAATTCCCGGAACGGGAAGTTGCCCAACGGCTGGACCCCGCCGCAAGGCGGGCACATTCCGGAGCCGACTTATATGCCGGTTGTCATGGCGCTGGGTGTCATGTGCCTGCTCTGGGGGATCATTACGACCTACCTCATCAGTTTGGTGGGTTTAGTGCTTTTTGTTGTGGCCCTTTGGGGATGGATTGGAGGTTTGCGTCGTGAGTACAGACACTCGTGAGCCATGCTCTCCTGAGGGACGGAAGCAGTTGGAGATTCGGACGCGCCGTCGCTTCTTGAGTGTTTTAAGTATCGGCTTGGGAGGCGTTGCGGCAGGCATGGTGGGGGTTCCCATTGTGGGATTTTTGCTGGCGCCCCTATTGCAGAAGGTTCCACGTTTCTGGCGGCCGGTGGGGCCCGTCGAACAGTTTGAGGTGGGCAGCACCGTGGAGGTGACGTTCGTGGACGCCTCTCCGCTGCCTTGGGCGGGCGTGGCGGCCAAGACGGCCGCTTGGCTGCGCCGCAATGATGAGCAGGAGTTCATCGCTTTTTCAGTGGATTGCACGCACCTGGGCTGCCCAGTGCGCTGGCTGCCGAACGCCGACCTCTTCCTGTGCCCTTGCCACGGCGGGGTTTATTACAAGAACGGAAACGTTGCTTCAGGGCCTCCGCCAAAGCCCTTGCCGCGCTATCCGGTGCGGGTTCGCAACGGTCAGGTTGAGGTGCAGACAAGTCCCGTGCCGATTACCACGACTTAAGCGCCATGGCGGCGCCGGCCTCTCTCGCCGGCTTGCGGGGCATGTCATTCCGAGTCCTACTTCGTCTCTCCGGCGTGTCTTGCTGGGTCTCTCTTGCCGTCATTTGCGGCGGAGCGGGGAACGGGTTTTCGGTTTCGGATAATTACTCGGTGAATCTGGCTTTTTTGAATATGGAATATTTTTCTTATGAACTTTCTTAAGCGCCTTTGGCAGGAAATTGACGACCGCACGGGACTCGTAGCTCTTTGGGAGCGAGTGGGCCGGCATCCCGTGCCTCCTAAAACCGGCTGGTGGTACGTTTTCGGCAGCGCCACGCTGCTGGCTTTTGTTCTTCAGATTGTTACCGGCATCGCGCTGGCCACGGCTTACGTTCCTTCCACGGCCAACGCCTACAACAGCCTTCAGTTTATCTCCCACAAGGCCATGTGGGGACACTTGCTGCGCGGCCTGCATTATTTCGGTGCTTCTGCCATGGTGCTGCTGATCGGCATCCACATCATGCGCGTGTTCCTGCACGGATCGTACAAATACCCGCGCGAGCTGAACTGGCTGACCGGCGCCGTCCTGCTGCTGCTCACCCTGGCCATGGCTTTTACCGGCCAGCTGCTGCGCTGGGATAACGTGGCCGTCTGGTCGGTGATTGTGGGCGCGGAGCAGGCTGGAAGAGCTCCTTTCCTCGGCAAATATGTTGCCCACTTCATCCTGGCCGGTGACACAGTGGGCGGAGCCACGCTCAGCCGCTTCTTCTCATTCCACGTCTTCTTCATTCCCGCGCTCATCTTCATTCTGTTGGGCGCCCACCTGATGTTGGTGCTCAAGCACGGAATTTCCGAGCCTCCGGTCCAGGGCCGCCCGGTCGATCCCAAGACCTACAAAAAATGGTACCAAGAAATGCTCCATCGCGAGGGCGTGCCTTTCTGGCCGGACGCTGCCTGGCGTGACGCGGTCTTCGGCTTCCTCATGATCGTAGTGCTGGTCATCCTGGCCGTGGTGGTGGGAGCTCCGCACCTGGCGGCGCCGCCCGATCCCACCATTCTTAAAGCCTATCCTCGCCCGGACTGGTACTTCCTATGGTATTTTGCCGTGCTGGCGCTGCTGCCGCCCGCGCTTGAAACTCCGGTCATTATCCTGGGGCCGGTGGTTTTTCTACTGATCCTTTTGGTGTTTCCGGTGATCCGGAACCGCGGCGAGCGCCATCCCCTCAAGCGGCCTTGGGCCATCGGTATTGTGATCATGATCTGGGTGATGATCGGCACGCTCTGGATTGAAGGCAAGCGCGCGCCGTGGTCGCCGGACTTCAGCGCCAAGCCGCTCCAGGCGCAGACCATCGGCGCCACCAGCGGGCCTGTCTACGAGGGCGGAAAACTCTTCCATGAAAAAGGCTGCGAATTCTGCCACGCCATCGCCGGGCAGGGCGGTCACCGCGGCCCGGACCTCACCTATGTGGGAGACCGCCTGACTCCCAAGGAGATGACCATTCGCATCGTCAACGGGGCTCAGCTGATGCCGGCTTTCGGCGGCATTCTTACTTCCCAGCAGCTTGATGACTTGGTCGCCTTCCTCAAAACACGCAAGCACCCCGCGCAGCAGTAGGCCCGCGCTTCAGGCGCGGGCAAAGGGCTCAGGATGGATTCCCCGCGCAGCCGCAGTGCTTCGGTCCGAAGGTCTAGAATCTCCAATTCAAATCTGCGATTGGCAATCTGAGTTCTGAAATTTGAAATCTGAGATCTGTAATTCTCAGGCGCGCGCCTATGGCATGATCCGGAAGTCGCCGTCGCCCGTGCGGTCCACGAAGGTGATGGACCCCTGATTGCCGTTCGCCTTGAACTCCTGGTACGTCCAGGTTTGAACCGCCAAGGCTCCGGGCTCTGGCTTTCTGTTGACGGCGATCTCGTCCGGCGGTCCGTAGGCAATGTAGATGTATCCGCGGTCGGTCTTCCAGCCGGGGACGCTGGAGGCAAAGTGCCGGTTGGCGAAATCCACGCGGCGGTAGAACTCCTCTTTGAAGCCGTTCACCGGCAAGCTTGGATCGGGATTGCGCTGCGCCCAGAATTGCTGGATGAATTGGTCGCGACCGATGTTGCTCGTGAGCCGCAGGAACGCCGCGCGCTCGCGGGAGGTGATCAGGTAGGAGACCGGCCCGCTGATCCACTGCGCGTAAACCGCCGGCAGCGCCCGCTCTTCTTTCAGCAGGGCAGTGGGCGAGACGCTCTCGGGAGGTTTTACGTTTGACGCAGCCGGCGCGACGGCCGCCGCGGCCAGGAAGAAGCCCACGGCAAGAACGGGCGCAAGCGCACGCTGGGGGTGGAAATCGGGCAATCGCCGGAAGTGTT
Source organism: Terriglobia bacterium (assembly GCA_046705545.1). GTDB lineage: Bacteria > Acidobacteriota > Terriglobia > UBA7540 > UBA7540 > JAMCXS01. Next base: position 1,560 of record JBJKQF010000154.1, on the reverse strand, counting down.
TAAGGAGTAGGTGTCCCGTTGCTCCCAGGGCGGACCCTGCGGTGCTCACAAAGAAGATGGAAAAGAGCTTGTTTTCCATAAAGCCTCCCCACGCTGCAGATTACCCAAAGCTTAGCACCTGCCGGAGCCGCAAACAAAAGATTTTAGGGCGTGCGCGGGCCGCGGCAGCGTCCGCCAAAGCGTCACTCGGGCGTCATCCCCATGTCATCACAATGTAACCTTCGCGGCGCATAATAGCCCTTCACTGTTCACTGATGGCTAGCGTCGGGATGTACCGTGCCAGGGCGGGATGGTTTCCGAATCGTCGGGCCTTGGCGCGTGGTCTTGCCCCGCATCACCTCCCACCAGATCTCCCCTTACTATCAGCAAGGGATTGAACCGGGGATGCTCCACTGCGTCTTCGGCAGTCGATTGGTGGGCATCCCCCGCGTACTGGCAGGCACCCAAAAAGGGCAGGCAGAACCGCATCAGGGACCCCTGGGAACCAGTTGGGTGGAACCAGAAGAAATGTCGCTCCAAAGCAGGAAGTGCGGAGGATATTTTGGCCGTGAGAAGTGCTAAAAAGGTAATTCTGGCTAAAAGGATGCGCCAGCCATCGTGCTAAAGTAGGGCGGCACGGAAAGGAATGGACAGCCGATCATGCTGCTCTTGAAACGATCCTGTTGGCTGTTTTTGGCTTCCGCGCTCGCGACCCCTCTTTTTGCAGCCGACCTGCAGACGATGGGCTCCTTTCTCGAACAAGCTTACAAAGGACAAATCATGGCGCAGCGAACCTTCTACAGCGGTTCCGTGGTGCGCTACAGGGCAGACGGCAGCGTGCTCAAGGGTGGAAAGCCGGGAGCCTGGACCCTCGACGCCTATTTGCGCTGCCAGTCCCTCAAGCTGAAACCCCAAAAACTCGTCATCGAAGGCAATCGGCTTTATTTCCTCTACGACAAGGATCGGAAGGACTTGGAACCCTATTTGGGGCCAGGCGTTAAAATTGAGATTGTCACCGCTTCCTCCCCGCCTAGCATTTCCGCGCTCCAGGATGAAATTGCAAAGGTCTTTGTTCCCTCCAACCACGCCCTGGAGTCTTTCGTGCCGGATTACTGGGTGCATTACCTGCTCCATCCCGGCGAGGACATCACTCCGTCTCTGCATAAGAAAGGCGCCACTCCACCTCCGGGCGTGACGCCCCCCAGGGTAGTCAGGAAGCCTGAACCGGAGTATACCCCGGAGGCGCGTCATGCCGGGATTCAAGGAGAGGTGATCGTTTGGATGGTGGTGGATTCCAGCGGCCGCGTCACCAAGGTTGAAATCTGGCGGCCGCTCGGCATGGGTCTGGATGACAACGCCGCTAGGACCGTGCAGACTTGGAAATTCAAACCTTCAACGCGCAATGGCAAGCCCATCGCCGTGCGGGTTATGGCTGAGATCAGCTTTAAATTTCCCTGAGCCGGCAGGGAACCACGGCATGTCCTCCAGGGCAGGAAAGGCACCGCGCTCTCCGCGAGCCGCGCGGCAGGGAATGGGTCCGTGCGAGATCAACGTATATACCCCGCGCGGGGCAAAGGCAAG
>JBJKQF010000153.1:0-4301 GCA_046705545.1 Terriglobia bacterium | reverse complement strand
TCTTTTCCCGCTCCTATACCCGGAGAATCAACAAGCTGAAACATTATGCGGACAATCTGGTAAAAGCGCCGTTAACGGAAAGAGTGTCGGACGGAGCAAACGATGAGTTAAGCGACCTGGGACGCTCCCTGGAGCGGACGGCTGCCCGCTTGCACGAACTTCTGGAGCGGCTGAATCTGGAATCCGCCCAGCGCGAAAGCATTTTGGCAGGGATGGTAGAAGGCGTCCTGGCCGTCGATCGCGAGATGCGAGTCACGTTTTGCAATGAAGCCTTTTTGAAGGCCGTGGGCGCGCCGCGTCCCGTTACCCAGCGGGCCCGCTTGATTGAGATTGTGCGCGACCCGGGCATGGTAGACATTGTGGCGCACGTCCTGGCCTCCAAGGAGCCAGCCCGGCAGCGATTGTATTTTCCCGTGCCCGATGGACGGTCTTTCGAGCTCCATGTGTCTCCGCTGGAAGCTCCCTCTGGAGCGGGCGTGATTGTTATCCTTCACGACGTTACCGACCTGGAACGCCTGGAACGCGTGCGCCGGGATTTTGTTGCCAACGTCTCCCACGAGCTGCGCACGCCGTTGACGGCCATCCAGGGTTACTCGGAAACTTTGTTGGAAGGCGGCCTTGAGGACGCTGAAAACAACCGGAAATTCGTCGAAATCATCCGGGCGCATGCAACGCGGCTCAGCAATATCGCCTCCGACCTGCTGAAACTTTCAGAATTGGAAACCGACCGCGTCACCCCTGAAGCCGAGCGCCTCTCCGTAAAGGCCGCCGTTGACACCGCCCTGCGAACCGTCGAGCCGGAGGCCCGGCTGCACGGAATTAGCATGACGTGTGGTCCCGTCGAAGCTCCCTTTGTGATGGGAGAAAAGGGCCGGCTGGAACAAGTGCTGGTCAACCTGCTCGACAATGCCGTGAAGTTCAACCGGCCTGGCGGCGAGGTTCATCTCGAAATCCGGCAGGGACCCGAAGCGAAGGTCCACATCATCGTTTCCGATACCGGCATCGGAATCCCTTCCACCGATCTGTCGCGGATCTTCGAGCGCTTTTACCGCGTGGACAAGGCGCGGTCCCGGGAAATGGGTGGCACGGGCCTGGGGCTTTCCATCGTCAGACACCTGGTGGAGCGAATGAACGGCACGGTCCAGGTGGAAAGCCGGTTGGGGAAAGGGTCCACCTTTACCGTGGTATTGCCCGCGGCTTCAGAGCCGCTCCCTCAGCAAATCTAGCCTTTCAACGCCTTCCTTAGCCTTAACCGCAGATTCATACCCCTGTCATCACAACGTAACAGTGCTCCCGCATCCTGAAACCGTGAAAAAAGAAGCGATAACTTTGAGAAAAGAAGGCAGGTACAGAATGCGACGCAAATTTTCCGTCTTGCTGGTTCACCACCGCAACGACCGCTTCGGGATGCTGAATCAGATCCTCGAGGCGCTTTCCGCCAAGGTGATTCGGGCGCGCAGCGCCCAGGAAGCAGAACAGCAGCTGTGCGAAATGCCGTGCCCGCACCTGGTGATGACCGACTCGGTTCTTCCCGACGGCAACTGGATGGACGTGCTTGACGTGGCCGCGAAAGCCGCCGAACCCGTCAACGTCATCGTCATTTCTCCGGCGGCCGATATCAGGCTCTACCTGGACACCATGGATCATGGAGCATTTGACTTCATGACGGATTCGTTCACGGTTCCCGAAATCGTTCACATCGTCAAGTGCGCCCTGGATAACGTTGTCCGGCGCCGCCACGCGCGCGTTATCGGGCACGCGCAGGCTTCCGCGGCCTCTCCCCAAATCAGCCTGTAACTCTCGGACCCGCGCGGGGGGCGGCAGGATCTGCGAATCCACCGAATTTACTTAGCGCCACAGCACCTCTCCCCAAACTGGGCCGGCGGAAGATTGCCGGCCCTGCTTTTTCGGGAGAAGGCTTTTGTAACAAAAATGTCACAAAGGCGTAATCGCCGGGTCATCAGGCCGACCTATTCTGGCTGCGATCCGAAATCAGCAAAATAAACGTCCGGACTGAGTCTACGGAATCATTGACACTCGATAAGGAGCAGAATATGCACACAAGAAGAAACAAGCTGGGACATCTGGCAGGCACCCTCGTTCTCGCCGTAGGGTTGGCGGGCGTGGGGAGTGCACGAGCAGCCCAGGCGCCCGCTGACGCAGGGAACGCAACCAACCTCCCTGCCAAGCAGGCAACGCTTCACAAGCAGGAAAAGAAGAAAGCCAAGGCAAAGGCTCAAAGCAAAACACAGCCTGCCGCAGCAAAGGAAATCTCACAATTAAAACAGCAGGTGGCTACCCAGCAGAAGCAGATTGAGGAGCTTCTGCACGCGGTCAGCCAACTGCAAGCGCAGACGGCAGCCAGCCAGAAAACCGCCCATACGGTATCGGCTGTCCGGCCGGCTCCGCAGTACCCGTCAGACGGGCAGGTGGCCAGCTTGAGCCCCATCCTCCCCGCCACTCCTGAAGCCGCCCAAGGCGGATCGGCCTCGAAGGTTTCTCCTGTAATTCTGCCTACCGCTTCGAGCGCGCCGCGGGCTGTTCCGGCAGGAAAAAGCGAGGACAAAAAACTGGGACCCTTGGCTTTTGAAAAAATCAAATTAGGCGTGACGTTCTTTGGGGACTACGGCCTTTACACAAACACGGGGTTTGGTCCTCAATTTCTCACGCAGATTAACCAACCTGGCCCTGGCAACGGCGATTTCAACTCCTTCGACGTAACCCGAGCCTACCTGAATTTCTTCTATACCCCCATCGACGCCGTCACCCTGCGAATCACCCCCAATATCTACCGGCAGATCGCCACGGGCGTCGGCGGCCAGGCCAACGGAAATGGAGCAAGCTTTGGAGCGAGCGCCAACGGCAATCTGGCCTTCCGGCTCAAGTATGCTTATATTGACTTCAACCACCCCTTCAAGCACAGCAAAGCGTTCGGCAAAGACAAGATTACCATCGGCCAGACAACCAACCCCTGGATTGACTGGGAAGAAGGGCTTTACAGCTACCGCTACGTGAACTTGGTGCCATGGAACTACATCAGCCTCAGTTCCACTTACGGGGGCATCAAGATCCACGGGCCGATTATGATCAATGGTAAGGAATACTTGGATTACGACCTCGGTGCTTTCAACACCCAGAGCTTCCACTCCCTCGAACTGACCGACAAGAAACAAGTGATGGGAAGACTGACTTGGTACCCCATGGGCACCACGAAGGATCGCACGGGCTTCGCAATTACCGTATTCGAGGACTACGGATCCAACGGCAAGCTGCCGGATACGCACAGCACCCCGGATTACCGCTTCGCAACGGTGGGCTCATATCAAACGCATGATAAGGGCTACCTGATTGCGGGTGAATTCGACCTGGGGCGCAATGTCTTTAGCACCGGCAACTTGTTCTCAGGCGTTGGCCCCGTTGCAGGCGGGCCTTATGACAGCCTTAATACACTGTCGGCAGCGATTCTTGCCGGCGACCGCACCAAACAGCGGGGCTACGCCGTGTTTGGGCACGCGCGGCTGGGCGGTTCGAGCTCTCCCTGGGCTCTATTCGGCATGTACCAGTTTTGGCAGCCGAATACGAACGTCAGCAACGATCCGCTGGACTTTGAACGCATCGTGGGCGGCATCAGCTACAGGTTCAACAAACACCTGGACTTCGCCGTGGACAGCCAGAACTTGATCTACACCAAGAGCCAGTTCACGTTCCCCGCGGGCGTGCTTTCGGGAGTTACAACCGCTATTCCAAACGCAGTACCCGACAGCACGAATGCGATCTTCTTTAATATGCAGTTCAACTACTAAGGTCAAGGGGGGCGTGTAACGCGCCCCCCGTACTCCACTCACTAGGGCGGCTTAACACTTCTGTGACAATTCTGTAACACAACTGTAACAATTACTTGTAAATCTTTAGAGGAGGGATTTTAAATGAAGAAGCTAGCACTTGCAGCATCCGTGGTTGCGCTGGGCGTCGGAACACTGATTTTCGGACGTCTGTCAGTCACGCAGGCGGCCACGCCAGCAGCGCCGCCCGCCGAAATGAAGGCCGTAGCCGGGGCTGGCAGTTCTTGGGTTTATCCCCTGGTAGCCAAATGGGCCGCGGCGTACGACCAGAAGTTCGGTATCCAAGTGAACTACTCGTCCATCGGCTCGGGCGGGGGAATTGCCCAAATCAAGGCCGGGACGGTGGCTTTTGGCGCCAGTGACAAGCCGCTCTCTCCGGAGGAGCTGCGCGCCGCCGGACTGATCCAATTTCCCACCGCCGTGGCCGGCGCAGACTTAGTATATAATCTGCCGGGAATC
>JBJKQF010000152.1:0-7505 GCA_046705545.1 Terriglobia bacterium | reverse complement strand
ATCTTGACCCAAACAAAATCCGCGGCCCGGAACCCCCGCTTGCACCGTGGGAAACTCCGGGGCGCGGCGTCAAATACCGGACGACTCAGTACTGCCGGGTTGCGAAGCCATAGGTTGGGAAGTTATCCGCACCCACCATCACCATGGTTCCAGCAGAAGAGACTTGGTAGAACACCACGTGTGCGCTAGCGCTTCCGGCCGAAATGACGGCTTCTCCGCGCCCCGTGGTCGTGGAAATCGTGTACGTCGCGCTCAAAGCCTGGTCCGGAACTAACGCTCCGGCATCGTTAAAATCTTCCGTACCTGTCCATGGGCCTCCACTATCCGCAGCAACAAAGGCGCCTGTCGCGTCTGCCAAAACGCCGATGTAGGTGCTGCGCATGGTAACCCCCCAGCCTTTGCGGATGGTTGAAAATGGACCCGGGGCCGGCAAGAACTGTCCGGTGGCTACAGCCATGCCATCCGGGACCATGTAAAAAGCGCTATCGTCTCCAATCATGTAAGCGATCAACTGATTGGTGGACGGTCCCGCCGTCAAAGATAGGGTCGCGCGACCGTTTGCCGCCATCGAATACGTGCCGCTGACCGGCATCGCGGTTCCCAAAACACCGTTCACATTGTTGTCGGCAACTCCACCCGTAATCGTCCCGGCACCGTCAGCAACGAAACGGCCCACCGCAAAGGCAGCCGTGGTTGTCGAGATAGGCATCCCAGGCGTGTACCCTTGTGCCGAGAACACCACCCCTCCATTGAGCGAGGCATTCGAGAAGGAACTGCCGGTCTGTTTAGTCAGGACGCCCAGCGCGGCTCCGCCCCAGCCTTGAGTAATGAAGAAGGCCGTGGAAGAGTCAACCGGGTAGAAGTAGAAAATGCTCGGTCCATCGGTCAGCGTTAGGGTGATTGCTCCGCGATGGCTTCCCGCATTTATCGCCCAAGTTCCCGTAAAGGCAAGGCTGGAAGCTGTGCCGCCCAAATTGATGTCCTCGAGCCCCTCGGTAATACCGCCGGTAGAGGCCGCCGTAAGCATGCCGGCCGCGGCCACAGTGGAGAGCTGCTCCGTGAATCCATCCATCTTGTACACATACGTGCCGGAGAGCCCGGCCGTCACGGTCACCGGGTCCTCCTTTCTCATGCCTCCCCAGGCGCTGCCGGTGTCGTCGAAGCCGACGATGTTAACGCTACTGGAGTTGGAGATCACAAAGCGCATGGGCATGGTGATGGGACCGGCGCCCAGGTCTGCGTTCAACGACATGGTACCGCGCCCGTCCGCGCTCACCGTGTAAGTCCCCGCAAAAGGAATGGAGGCTTGGTAGACGTTTCCTGGGAAGTGAACGTCCACAACGCCGTTGACAATCGCCCCGCTACCGTCGGCGTCAAGACGCCCCACCATAAAATACGGGTCGCCGCCGTCAAATCCGCGGTAGTAAAACGCGTACCCGCCCTCCAAGCTGGCGTTCGAGAAGGTCACGGTCACCGTGGCCGTGGCCGTGACGTTCGCGTCGCTCTTAGAGGTTGCCGTGATCGTAACCTCGGCGGTCCAGGGAGGGTAGACAGGAGCTGTGAAAAGCCCTCCCGTCGTAATACCTCCAATTATGGCCGGATCGGTGGTTCCCATGTTCGCACTGCTCACCGCCCAATCCACATCCATATTGGCCGTGAACTGCCGGGTTCGGCCCGCCGCGACCGTGGCGGTGGCGGGAGAGATCGTCAGCGCTGTGGATGAGGCGGCGATGGTTACCAGGGCCGCAGCCGTCTTGCTGGTGTCACCCAACTTATAAGCTTGCACGGTGACCGTAGCTGGGGTGGGAACATTAGCCGGAGCCGTGTAGAGCCCACTCGAAGAGACGGTTCCCACGGTCGCGCTTCCCCCGCCCACGCCGTTCACCTCCCAATGGTCGACGTCATAGTTGGCCGTGAATTGCTGGGTTTGGCTCACCACTACGGTGGCCTCAGTGGGAGAGATAGCAAACTTGGCGTTGATGGTGATCGCCGCAGTGTCGAACTTGGTGCTATCGGCGTTCGCGATGGCCTTCAGCATGACCGGGTTGGTGGAGGGTACACTCGCAGGAGCGGTGTACAACCCTTCGACTGAGATGGTGCCTACCGTGGGATCCCCCCCCGATGACATCGTTCACGGTGAGGGTCATCGTCGTGTCTGTAGCATTGTCGACATTGACGTGAAACTGGAAAGTAGCGCCCGTCTCAACAGTGACGGCGGACTCTGCGATGTTAATCGTGACCGCTTGCGGCTGGTCCGCAGAGCCGGTGAGCCCGCCCCCGCCTCCACAGCCCGTGAGTACCACAAGCACCAGGAACACTAGAAAAGCTCTGGTTGACCGCATGGATTCCTCCCTGAAGACTTGAAGATGAAGCCGAAGCCACGGCTTCCGCAAATGCGGCATGGCAAGCTACAGGATTAAGGTAAGGAAATTCCAGCGGGCAGGCCCGAGAGGGATCTCGGGGATTGGAAAGTTCGGCCCCAATTGGGTATAAGCGTGCTTTGGGGAAAACGAGACCTGGCTCAGCTTCCTCATCTGCACAACCGGGCTGTGCGCATGAATACACGGACATCCCCCTCCGCAAGCCCTACGCGTGTCGCGAAGGTTTAGGTCCGGCGGTTGCGAAAGAATCGCCTCCGTGAGGCCTCTTTTTACCTCTGTAGCACCATGAACATTTAAGGTCAATCCGGAAAAGTAATTACTTGGCGGATTTTATGAAAGTAGCCTAGTACCTGCACACTCGTCTCGGAATATGCAAACTTTTGCACTTGCCTCGGAGTCTTCCCTGCCAGCCCTTCCTTGGCGCCCGCCGCCAGCGCTATCACCTTCTTCAGCTTGCGTGACCGTAACGGGGTATACTCGTGTAAAGGAACGGTGATGCCCTACTGCCCAGACTGTTTGACGGAATACGTTGAAGGCGTGCGCACGTGCGAAGACTGTGGCACGGCGCTCCTGCCCGGTTCGCCTCCACCTGCGGAGCATGCAGAGAATTCCGGGACAGGCTCGGTCGAAGCCATCGGCGGATGGTTCCGCTCGCTGGTGGGAGCGGGCCCCGAGCGCGACGACACGGACGCAAAGATGGTGAGAGTCCGCGTTTTCTCCGGACCCACGGCGATGCTTGACGCCGACTTGGCGCGCAACGTTTTGCAGGCAAGCCGTATCCCTTGCATTCTGCCGGGTGAAACCTCCGCGGAGATGCTACCCTTCCTGGAAATTCCCTTGCTGGTTCGCGAGGATGACGCCGGGCGTGCCGCCGAGATTCTCAAGGAGTACTTTGACCGCGCAGCCCCGGAAGGCCCCTCGATCGTCAAGTAAATTAAGGACGGGGTTTTGTTGTAGCGCGGGCAGGGCTTTGCAGTTCGCGCTCCAGCCGCGCGATGGCTTTGTGCACGTCCTTGGCCTCCCGAGCCTGCTTGTCGGAAGGCAACTCCTCCAGATATTTGCGGTACATGGCCAGGGCTTGGCGCTTGTGTCCCACTTTTTCATACGCCTTGCCCAGTTGCCGGTAGGCTGGGGCATAGTCGGGATCGGTGGTGATAGCTTCTCGATAGCGGCTGATGGCTCCTTGGTAGTCCTTGCGGCGCAGATAGAAGTCGCCGATTTCCACCGATTTCCAGGCGGGCGGCGGAACGTAATGATAGGAATCTCCGCTGAAACTGCTGCCCGGAGCAGCAGCCTGCGCGCGTATGGAGATTGCTCTCCCGCCCAACACAAAAGCCGCCAGAAGGATTCCCGTGCAAAAGCGCCGCATATCTAAATTCTCTGTCCCGGGCAACCGGGTGTCAACCCAATGCCTTTCCCGCGTCACGCTCATCTAGGATAATGAGTAAGAGGAAAACGGAAGCAAAGTGATCAAGCCTGAAAAAATCGAGAACCTGCCCGCAGCGCCCGGCGTTTACATTTTCAAGGACCCCGCGGGCCGGCCAATCTACGTGGGCAAGGCTAAGTCACTGCGCCAGCGCGTGCGCTCTTACTTCCAGGAATCCCGGCCCAGCGACGAAAAGCGCGACCGCCTGTTGGATGCCGCAGCAGACCTTACAACCATCCTCGTCGATAATGAAAAAGAGGCGCTGGCGCTTGAAAACAACCTGATCAAGCAATTCAAACCGCGCTATAACATCCTGCTGCGCGATGACAAGACCTATCCTTATATCAAGCTCACCACCCAGGAGCGCTTTCCCCGCGTCTATGTAACCCGCCGCCTGAAGAAGGACGGAGCGCGCTACTACGGGCCGTACTTTCCCGCCGGCCTGGCTTACCGCATTGTGGACCTGATCCACCGCCGCTTCTTTGTACCGTCCTGCAAGGTCGACTTGACGCGCTATCATCCGCGCCCCTGCCTTCAGTACTACATCAAGCGCTGCCTGGGCCCCTGCGCCGAAGGGCTGACCACTCCGGAACGCTACTCGGAGGCCGTGCACGACGTTCGCCTGCTGCTCGAAAGCCGCGAGGGCGACTTGGCGCGAAAACTGCGCGAGCGCATGAAAGCAGCCTCTGAAGAACAACGCTATGAGGAAGCCGCGCGCTACCGCGACCAGCTATCTACCATCGAGCAGCTCCGTGAGCGCCAAAAGATGGCAGCCTCTTCCGGAGAGGATTTTGACATTTTCGGCTTCCACCGCGAAGGACCCCAAATGGCCGTCAACCTCTTCCACCTGCGCAACGGACGCACGGTGGACCGCCGGGAATTCTTCTGGGAGGATCTCGATGAGCCGGACCTGGGCAGCGTCTTCTCCGCCCTGCTCAAACAGGTTTACCTCGATCAGCAGTACGTGCCCGGAGAAATCTGCGTGCCCATTGCATTTGAGGACCAGGAAATCCTGGAAGAGATTCTTTCCGAGCAAAAAGGAAGGGCAGTGCGCATCCTGATTCCGGAAGCGGGACGTCGCCGCGCTCTGCTGGAGCTGGTGGCCCGCAACGCCCGAAACTCCTTCGAGCGCCGGTTTCGCGTGCTCAAGCCCAGCGCCTCAGAGATGCTGGACGGACTGGCCGAGGCCTTGGACCTGCCAAAGCTGCCGCGCCGCATTGAAGCATTTGATGTCTCGCACATCCAAGGCAGCGACATCGTGGCCTCCATGGTGGTCTGGGAAAACGGCCGGATGAAAAAATCCGACTACCGCAAGTTCATCATCAAGACCGTTCCGCAAAATGACGATTTTGCCAGCATGCAGGAAGTGGTGGGCAGGCGGTACCGCCGCTTGCGCGAGGAGAAAAAGCCCCTGCCGGACCTCATCCTCATCGACGGCGGCATCGGACAGCTCCACGCCGCCGCCAAGGCGCTCGCGGAACTTGAGGTAATCAACCAGCCCCTAGCCAGCATCGCCAAACGCGAGGAAATCCTTTACGTGCAAGGCCGTGAAGACGAACCGGTTGTGCTTGACCACCATTCCCCGGTTTTGCATCTAATTCAGAGGATTCGCGATGAGGCTCACCGCTTTGCGGTGACCTTCCATCGCAAAAGGCGCTCCGGACGCGAGCTGACATCCGAACTGCGGGAAATTCCGGGGGTGGGTCCACGGACAGCGCAAAAGCTTCTGGAGCATTTTGGCAGCGTCGGCGCGTTAAGGACGGTGGGAGAGGCTGAACTTTCCCAAGTCGTAACACCCGCCCAGGCCTTGCGGATCAAGCAATACCTGGACGGCCGAACGGTTCCAGGTATCGATAAGTAGTCTATCTGGACTACGTATAATTACTTTAGTACAAAGAGAATTTGCTATTGAAAATCCGTTCAGACTTTGATACCTTAAACACAGATCGGAGGCATCCATGAACACGAAAAAGGCACTTTACGGTTTAGGAATGCTGGCAACCGGCGCGGGGATCGGAGCCGTTGTGGCTCTCCTTTATGCCCCGAAGACAGGCAAAGAAACCAGAAAAATGATCTCCCGAAAGGCCGAGGACAGCGTCGACTTTGTATCTGAACGCGGCCGGGAATTTCGCCGCCAAGCGGGCGAGGCCCTGGAAAAAGGAAAAGGATTTGCGACGAAACTCGTTGCATAGAAGGAATGAGAAACAAGGAGGTCTTCGATGAGCGAGAACAATAGCGGATCAAGCGTTGCATTTTTTCTGGCCGGAGCGGGAATTGGCGCGATCCTAGCCCTCCTGTTTGCTCCAAAGTCCGGCAAGGAAACACGCGACTATATCTCCCAGCGCGCTAGCGAAAGCCGCGACAAGGTGACAGCAAAGGGACAGGAGTACCGCCGCCAAGCGGAAGGATACGTGGATAAGGCGCGAGACGTCGTCAACAAACAGAAAGATCAGCTTTCCGCGGCGCTGGAGGCCGGGAAACACGCTTACCAACAAGAAAAAGGCAAGTCATCCTAACACAGCCACCCTCTTCACGACTGAGGCGCCGGCGGCTGAGTAAAAACTATGGCCCATGACACGCTGTTGACGATTTTCATCATCATCGCCGCCGCCGCCGTCGTGTTGCAGGCTCTTGCGATGCTCGGCATTTATGCGTCCATCCGCAGCATCCAAGGAGAGGTCACGAGTATTCGGTCTGAGGTCAAGCAGCGCCTCGATCCGATTGCACAGTCCGTGACGGATATTGTCACGGACAGTCGTGAGCCCCTGCGGACCGTTATGAACAATCTGGCGGAAGTCAGCCGCGCCGTGCGCGAAGGCACCAGCAACGTCGATGCGGTTCTCGATGACTTGCTGGACAAGTTCCGCCTCCAGGTGGTTCGCGTCGATCAAACCATTACCGACATTCTGGGAAAAGTGGATAAGACTACGACGATGGTGCAGCGTAATGTCGTTGTTCCCGTCACGGAAGTCTCCGCCATCCTGAAAGGCTTGAAGGTCGGATTGGACTTCTTCCTGACCCGGCGGCGCTCCGGCCGAGCCAGCGACATTCCGCAGGACGAGCAGATGTTTATCTAGCTGGGAATCGCTGCCCTACAGCCGGCCGAGGGCCCGCCACTCCAAAGATACATTGCAAAAGAGCCCAAGCTCCCGCAAAGTTGCGCGTCGTGAGGCGGAAGGATTACCAGCTGTCGCCGTCTTCGCGCGCACCCCCGTTCCCGGAAAGACCAAGACTCGCCTGATCCCGGCGTTGGGCGCGGAAGGCGCCGCGGCGTTCCACAGCGCGCTGGTTTCGGATACTCTACGCAAGGTTGCGAATCTTAAAGCAAAGCTGGCGCGATACGTCTTTGCCGCGGACGGAACGTTGCCGGCTTCCCTGCTCCGTGGCTCGTTTGATGTCCAATCACAACGTGGCCAGGATCTGGGCGGACGGCTTGAGCGTGCTTTTTCGGCCCTTCTCAGTAAGCATCCGCGGGCGCTCATCATCGGCACAGACTCGCCAGCGCTCTCCTCCGCCAGCTTTCGCTTGGCTCTTCAGGAGCTTCGCGTGGTGGATGCAGTGCTCGGGCCATGCCCGGACGGAGGTTACTACCTGATCGGTCTTCGCCGGAACGCTCCCGGACTGTTTCACGGTGTACGCCTTGGAAGCGAGCATGCCTTCCGTGACACGCTGGAGCGATTGATCGAACGCGGATTCTC
>JBJKQF010000151.1:0-5736 GCA_046705545.1 Terriglobia bacterium | reverse complement strand
CCTGGCCTCCCAGGCCGCCGCGGCGGCCGTGGTAATGTCCTCCAAACCCGCCGCCTCCTTCCGTGGCTTTCCCGAAACCGAAAGTTTTTGAAAGGCGCGCGTTCAGCGAAAATTCTCCCGGGCCCGTCAGGTAATTGATGGGGATGACGGCTTGGCCGGCCGTGGGGTCGATATTGAAGTTTCCAAAAGGCGTATCCACAATATTGGGTCCTGTGGCGCCCGCTGCGGCAAACGCCGGACGATCGTTATAAATGGAATCTCCATTCAAATCCTTGCCGATCGTGATGTTGTAAGGATGGCCGGAGTTGGCGACCATAAATGGGCTGAAGTTCAATCCCATGGGCAAACCGACCGAACCTCCCAGAAAGACTTGATTCCGAACCACCCAAGCGGCCGGACCGTAGTCTTGCGCGATATTGTATTGGTTCATGGGAAAGCTGTCGCCGCTCGAGAGGCCGCCGGCGTTGCTGTCAGCATAACTGAGCGTGTAAAAGCCGAAGAGGGTGAGAGGCGCCCCCATGCGGATGCTGAAGTTGGCGATCATCTGATTTTCATTGAACAGACCCGCCGACTCATACTGGTAAATGTTCCCAATGTTGCCGAAAGGGCGCGTGCCGCTGGTGGGGTCCGCCGGATCGTAAGTTCCCGGAAGGGGCGCATTGATGTTGCGAGTGAGAAGCTGGTGCACGCCGTGGGTATTGATGTAAGTGACCGAGGCGGTGATGTTCCGGGAGACTTGCCGCTCCAACCCAATGGCTGACTCAACCGAGTAGGGCGCCTGCAATTGCGGGGAGATCTGGTAGACGGTCGGAAATGTAGCAAAATTCGCCAGCGTGCTGATGGAAGGAGTGTTTGGGAAAAAGTCGGGAGAGTTCACCACGTAGCGCTGCTGGTTGATGCCGTTCAGTTGCTCCGCCTGGAGAATCTGCGGCTCCTCAAAGCGGTCATAGAAAATACCGAAGCCGGCTCGCAAAACGGTCTTGGGAGACTTGCCCCGGCCCAGGCCCCAGGCAAAACCCACGCGCGGCGCAATATCCGCATGGTCGCTGATGTGATTCTGCGTTTCAAAGCGCAGGCCGAGCGTGAGCGACATATTGGGGCGCAAACGCCAGGTGTCCTCTGCAAAGAGCCCCAGGTAAACCATGGTGGCCTGGGCTGAAGGATTTCCGGCCGTGATCACGAATTGGCTGGCACCCCCGCCGGCGGCACGAATTTGCGCTGGCGTCAGACTTTGCGCCAGGCCCTGCTCGGTGATCTGATAGGCATCGAGAGAATTAAAAGTATAAGTGCCGTTATACCCGTTGGTGGTGTTCTGCGACTGGTCGGTAGCTTCCAGCTGGCCTCCAAACGTCACGTTATGCTTGCCGAGGCTCATCGAGGTCAGGCTCTGCGCCTCATAGCTGTTCTCCGTGACCAAGGAGCTTCCCAAGGCATTGCCTCCGCCCGTGAAAGCGCCCAGAACATCCACCGCCGCGGCCGTGCTGAGAGGATTTTGGTCGGTGGTGTAATGGCGGTAACGGAAACGCGTTTGAGTGGCCGTGCGGGCATTGATTAGTTGCGTGTCGTTGAGATGGAACTCGTTTTCCTGTCCGGAGGAGTTGTAAGCCTGCGAGGGCAAAGCAAATTGTCCAATTCCGTCGTTGGTGTTGCTGTTTTTCCAGTACTCGTAAGAGACGGTCAGGACGTTGCTGTTGGTGAGCTGAAAATCCAGCCGGGGGCGGACTGCCGTGCGCCCTTGTGGGTGGAGAACGGCCTGGCTGAAAGGCGTCTGGTTGAGGTTTTGGTTCAGGACGATGGCGTTCACAACCGAGGCGTCTTGAATATCACGGTGATAGGCATCAAGGAAGAAGGAGGCCTTCTTGCTGATGGGGCCGCCGATATTTCCGGCGTAGAAGACCGAATGGTAGCCGGGAATGTCCGTGACAAAGGGATTGCGCGAGTTGAAGGGGGAATCGTTTCCAAAAGCAAACGCGCGGCCGTGAAACTTTTGGTATCCCGGCTTGGTAGTGATCTCAATGCGGCCATAACCCAGCTTGTCGTACTGGGCTGAAAAGGGATTTTGATTGACGCGAACCTCCAGGATAGCGTCCTTGGGAGGAAGCTGGCCGCCTTTGAAGCCGTCAATGTAAAACTGGCCGCCGTTCGGCCCAGCCGCGGGCCCCGCCAGCGCCTGGAGTTCCTGCTGCAATTCATCAGGATCGTCGGAAAGCGACTTCAGGGCTTCGCCCCGCAGTACGATAGCGCTCACGTTATCTTCGGGGTTGACGCTCACGTGCGACGCCTCGCTCTCGACGTTTACTTGCTGCTTTTGCATGCTTACGACGAGCTGGGCGTTCACGACTTGCGGGTGGCCGGGAGCGATCTTCACCGCTGTCCGGCTGAATTCCTTGAAGCCCTCGACGTCGATCCGCACGGTGTAGTCGCCCGGTGCGAGGTTGCGAAAAGCGTACCGCCCCTGCTCATCGGTTTGGGCCTGTTCGGTGGTTCCGCCCGGCCCCGTGACGGCGACCGTGGCCGCGGGAATGGCAGCTCCGGAGGGATCGGTGACCTGGCCGCGCAAACTGATCCCGGCCGACTGTGCAAGCAGCACAGCGGAGAAGCAGCACGCAGCAAGCGCCGCCAAAAACATTCTTTCAAAGTTCTTTAACACACCACTCATGCTACTGATCCTCCGCAAGCCCGCCATCCTGTGAGATCGTCTGCTGTGGTTTGGTTACACATCGCCGGAAGGCTACTTTCATTTTGATCTTGAAACTCTGGTTCTCTGAATTCCTCGCTTTGAAACGGCGCTAGGGCCCAACTTCGCCGCCTCCGGCTCCTCCGCTTCCCCCCATGCTCATGTTCCAGGGACCCAGCCCGACGCTCTTGCTGCCTTTCGGACGCGCTGACAGGATCGGCTCTACGCCGGACAAGACGGCGATAGCGGTTACTTCCGAGGGGTTGGCTCCTGCCGTGCTGACAACGATCAGCGGTTCGCCCCGCTTTAATTCCTGAAGCTTAAGCGGCGGTGTTCGCTCAAGCACTTGCTGGAAACTTCGCTCCATGTGGGCCGGCTCGCCTGCCCGGCCACCCTTCCACTGCGCGGTTCGCTTCCCGGAGCCGCCGGAAGCCCATTTGCCTTCCACCCCGGGATGATGCTCGCCCGGACCTTGGGGCGACGGTCCGTTACCTCCGTTGCCGGCCGCATTTTGGGAGTTGAATGTGGCGATCATAGAGGCGAGGCGCGGCGGAAGCTGGTGCATCTGGGCGTTAGCATCGATCCGAACCAGAAGGGGCTTTCCAGTTGCTAAATCCTTGACGGTGATTGTGTCCTGCGCAGCATCCACGGAGATGACCGTCGCCCCGATGTTGCGGAAGGTACCGGAGACCACCTTTTCTGCGGCGAATTGAGCGCCGTTTGCGCTCTTGTCGCCCAGCGCCCGAACCTGGTCGCCCAGCTTGATTTCAGAAAATGGAGCACGCCGGGCATCGCTGAACTTGACCGAATCCGGGGCATAGCGCAACAGGTCGGCATGAGGCTTGAGCGTGACCGTGACAAGGTGCGTGGGATGTTCGAGCGTCGGCTGCGCATTGGGGACCGCAAGCACAAATTGTTCGTTTGCGGAATTGATTGACTTGACCACGCCGCTGATGCCTCGCTGCTCCCAGTCGAGCCGTTCCTTCTCGCGGGCTTGGGCCAGGGCTGCCTTGCTGATTACAATCACCGATTTCGCAAGCACGGATTTTTGATCGGGAGAGACGGGACCCAGGACTAAGATGCGGTCGCCGGTGTTGATGTCGTTAACGGCAATCTTGGTTGCCGATTTCAGGCTCTTGGCACCGGGCGGAATACGCAGAACCGAGACGCCTTCCGGCAAATGGACGGTCAGGCTGGGTCCGGTATCCGTGCGCAAGGTCAGTTGGCCCTGCGCGATTTGCGTCACCGTTCCAAGGGGGCGTACGGCTTGCGAGGACGGGCTCACGGCCTGCCAGGGTCCGGCCATCCCCGCAGCCGGGACCAGCAAGGCTCCAGCGACAATGTAAAGAAGGTTAACGATCCGCTTTTTCATTGCATACCTCTTAGATAGACGATGCTATGAAGGCTTAGGTTTCCGTTGGTTGCAGAAGTTCGAAAAAATACACTCTCCGGCGGGCGCGACGATCCTCCGGCACGCCTTGGCCGGCGTGGGACGGGCCTGACAAGACCGAATTCCAGGCCACGCCACCACAATCCTTCCACAGCCCTAAGAGTGACGCCCAACTTCTCATTTTATTCAATTTGTGGGAAGGAAAAAGGCTGGAGGCGGCGGATGCCGCCTCCTATTTGAACAGGTTGAACAACCCTACCCGACGCGCAACTTGTTAGTGACCGAAAATACTCCTGGCACGCCATTCGCCTGAATGCCGGCGAAGGTCTTGTCCATCTGGGTGGCGACCTCTCCGACCAGCGTCACGTTGCCGTGGTCCACAATGATGTGGACCGCCGGATTCGCACCCATGGCGTAGCGGAACAAGTCGTTGCCTCCGAAGACAGCCCGGAACTCAGCCCGCCGGATCCAGTTGTCATAGGGAGAAAGGGGAAGAACCTTGATGTGGTTGGTCACGCTTGTCACACCCTTGATGTCCTTCACCACGTTTTCAGCCGAAGACTTGAGGACGGGATCGACGACCTGCCCCAGGAGTTCCACCTGCTTCCCGTTCACTTTGTACTCCAGGTTATCAAAAACCCCGTAGTAGGGCAGCATTAGCAACTCGTGGCGCACTTGATGAACAATGTAAGGGTCCGCCTGCGGAGGTTCCGGCAGGCTGGGAGCCTTGGCATCGCCGAAAGCGAGCATGGGCACGGCCGCCAGAAATCCCGTAAATACTAGAACCAGCATCGATTTCCGCATGTTGTTTCTCATGGTTCCAGAACTCCTTTCTGCCGGGGCAGCCCTGCTAGCCTCGGCTCGATTCACTTATTTAGATGCATCGAGGCACCTCCGGATATGCTGGAAGGGTCGAAAAGGATGTAAAATCTTTTTTACAAAACACCCGTAACCTTTGACGGTTCTATCGCGTCGCGCCAAAAGCCTTTTGGGGCTTGCCGCCGGGGAACAGCAGACGGCCCATTCTGCCTGCGGCAAAATGCTAGGCTAGTTTACGCTGAATTGGGTTCTCATTCCCGCTCGCGCCCGGGGGACTGTGCGAGCTGCGCGCGTGAGTGAGGATCGCGTCGAGGCTCCTAATCCAGTGAGAAACATGGTGGCCTGCGCAATATGAGACGCCCGTGGGCGAAACCACGGCGGCGGAACTTCCCATTGCGCTGAAGAGGCGACAGGAGTTATGTTACCTGTCGTCCGGGAAGTGGGGACGAGGGACCAGGAAATTTTTTCAAAGGAGTTATGGTGACTAATAAACGATGTCTGACAACGGTCTTATTTGCGATTTGTCTGACATTCTTTGCAGGTTTTGAGGCTTTGGCCGCGGGGTCTCCGCCACCACGCAAAATCAACGTCGTTCTGGTGGTTTTGGATCAACTGCGGGCCGATCAGTTGCACTGCTATGGCAATCCGCGCGAGACCAGTCCGAACATCGACCGCCTGGCGGAGCGCGGCGTTCGCTTTTCGCATTTTTTTACAGTGGCTTCTTGGACCTCGCCTTCTTTTGGCTCGCTTCATACCTCGCTTTATCCTTCCCGCCACGGCGTCACACTGTTCTGGCGGAATGGCATGCCGCTGATCGACAAAGAGACGCCGATGATGGCTCCGGATTTCA
>JBJKQF010000150.1:0-3530 GCA_046705545.1 Terriglobia bacterium | reverse complement strand
TCTGAACCGCGTTCATGATCCGGTTCATGTCATTGGTAAATAGATAAGCGGCCAGGCCGTATCGGGAATCATTCGCCAGCCTCAGCCCTTCGTCAAAATCCTCAAAGGTCATGACTGGCATCACCGGGCCGAAAACTTCGTCCTGCATAACGCGCATATCCTGGCGCACGTCGGAAATCACCGTGGGCTCGTACCAGTAGCCGCGGGCAAACTTGGGGCCAGCCAGGCGCTTGCCGCCTGTCATAACTTTCGCACCGGCGCTGCGCGCATCTTCAACGTGGCGGACCACCTTCTCAAGCTCCTGCAAATTGACCTTGGGCCCCACCTGGACATCCGGATCTAATGGATTCCCCACTTTGAGGCGCTGCACTTCATCCACGACACGCGCCAGAAAACGGTCTGCGATTTTCTTGTGAACGTAGGTGCGCTCATTGCAGATGCAAACTTGACCGCAGTTTACAAAGCGCGATGAGACCGCCGTCTTCACGGCTGACTCCAGGTCCGCGTCATCCATCACGACGAAGGGAGCTTTGCCTCCCATTTCCAGGGACACCACTTTAACTGTCTCAGCGGCCGTACGCATAATGCTCTTGCCAGCCTCAACGCTGCCCGTAAAGGTCACCAAGCGCGGAATAGGGCTCTTGACCAGCGCTTGGCCCACCGTTTCACCCGGCCCGGTAACCACACTGAAAAGCCCCGCCGGCACGCCAGCTTCTCCCGCCAGCTTGGCGAGTTCCAGCGCCGAGAGCGGAGTATCTTCATGCGGCTTCAGTACAATGGCGTTCCCCGTAATCAACGCCGGAGCAACCTTGCGCGCCGTGAGCGCCGAGGGATAGTTCCAGGGAATGATACCCGCCACCACACCCACCGGCTGCGGCAAAATCCACATCTGCTCGTTGGGTTTGTCGGACGGGATGATGTCTCCTTCAATGCGGCGGTCAAATTCAGCATAGTAGGAGATCCAGCTTCTGCCGAAATCGATCTCGCCGCGCGCTTCCGTCAGCGGCTTGCCTTCTTCCTGGGAGAGGATGGCCGCCAAATGTTCCTTATTCTGGTCGACCAAGGCCGCCCAGCGCCGCAAAACGTTGCCCCGCTCAACACCCGTCAGTCGCGCCCATCCCCGCTGCGCCTTCACGGCACCTTCCAGGGCCTTTTTCACGTCCTCCTCAGTGGCGATGGGCACCGTGGCGATGATGTCTTCCGTGGCAGGATTCAAAACCGGCGCAGTTTCCTGCCTTGAAACCCATTCTCCGTTCACCAGCATTTGATATGAAGTCATCATTTCTCCTGTCCGGGCCATCTTGCCAGGCCCACTAGATACTGTCCAAACCCAACGGGTTGCGCGGCCCGGCCGCTCTCTGCCGGCTCTATTAGCGACGCATCATATCGCAGAGCCAAGCCCTACGCCAGCCCGCGCCTCATCCTGATGGAACGCTTTCAGGAGAGGCGTCAACTCCTGCTCAGGCCGGCGGGAAATTCCCGCGGCGGATGGTTGCGAACCCGCAACCGGACGCCCCTTTTAGCGCGAATCTCATACCGCACTTCTTCGCCCTGAAACTCCACTCGCCGGATCTCCACGGGAGCATCGGCGGCAAAGAGCATCGACCCGTCCTTGCGAACTTCCAGTCCCTCGGAAGATTGCGCGACGTCGTATAGGGATCCGCCCACGAAGTAGCGCCGGATCGCCGCCGGAGCCACCGGATCGAGGTTGCCAAAGCGCAGCCCCTGCCAGGGATTGATGTCGATCAGTTCCTCGATGGCAATCAGGGCCATAAGCGCGCCCCAGGTGTAGTGAGGATCGCTCGAACCCGTGCCCTCGCCGGTGATGGCGCTGAAGTTTTCGTGGCACTCGCCTTTCTCGCGCCAGGCCTTCATGAACATCTTGGCGCTCGACTCCGCAAGCAGGCGCGCCTCGTGGTCCCAGTCGTAGATTTTGAATCCCTGATAGACCAGCCAGTTGTGCGGCGGCCAAACCTTACCCCGCCAGTAATCCTGGCGCGGGTAGAGAGGATTGTCACGGCTGATGGTGGGCATGATCCACTTGCCCGCAAACTTTTTGGGATCGTAGAAGAGTTTTCGCAAAGACTCCGACTGCGGCCGCGTCGCAACCCTTCCCAGCAGGGAGAAGAAGATGTCCGGCCCCATCTGTGGGAAAAAGGGATCACCCGCAAAATCCTCCCAGTGCCGGTTGTAGTAGCAGTTGCGGGCGGGGTCCCAGAGCAGCCGATTGATGGTTTCCACCATGCGCCGGTGCTCGGCAGCCAGCGCCTTGGCCTCCTGCGACCGGTTCAATTCCCTTGCCATCCAGGCCAGAACCCAGCAATCGAGGGCGTAGAGGCAGTTGCGCTCCACGGCGTCCTGCTCGAGGGTCTGAGTCTTTTCGTTGTAGCGCGCCACGTGCCACCATTGCGGGCTGTCGTCGTTGGACTCGTAGTAGGCCACCTGCTGCCGATCGGCGTAAGGAATCTCTTCCGGGTAATTGGAGCCCAACTCCAGCAGCCCGTTCTTGTTTCCGTCGCGCCAGGGTTGACCGTCGCCGCGGTCCGCAAACCACCAGCGCTGGTTCTTCAGTAGGCGAGGATAAATCTCTTCCAGGAAAGCTCGATTGGGGCGGCGAAGGTAGATCTTGGAGACTAGCAGGCTGGAAATGGGATATTGCGTGTGCCCCCAAGCGACAGGGAACACTTGCAAGTTCGGTTGATTCAGCCACCGGCCGTACTGGCAAAACATTCCTTGCGCGTTCTGCCAGGAGGTAATGTCGCGGATCATCTCATAGGATTTCCGCCCATCTTCCTGGCAGACCAGCAAGCCGTTGAAGAAGCTGTCCCACAAAAAATCTGGAGCGGAATTGTTGGCCCGTGCCCAGTGGCGGCTGACCGTGATGTAGCTGCGGCGCGGCGAGGGCGTGTACACCTCCGACCATTCCAGGTTGTCATTGATGGCCGCGGGCGCGTCGGCCAGCCAGCCGCTGCCTTCCGGCCGCGATTGGAGGTAACGCGCGCGGTTCTTCTCCAGCAGTCGATCAATCCGGCCGGACTCTAGCCAGGCTTCGGTTTGCGGTTCCAGGGACTCGTAGTTTTGCCCTTGCCGGCCGCAAAAACGGAGCCTTTCAATCTTGCCAAAGTATCCGTGCCAGCGCACCGCACCGGTGCCGTCAACTTCCTCCGGCGCTTCACTCAAGGCCAAAACCCAGCGCATGCCGTCGCGCGTGCCCGGCACCCAGGAGCGCCCCCGCAAGAAGCGGCGTCCCGGACCTTCGGAATAGAGCACGGAATACTGGGGCGGAGCGGCGTCCCAGGGAATGTAGGCCTGCATCACCAGGTTCGCGGCGCGCGAGTGGGTGATGCGCCCCACCACCTCGTTCGGCGCCGTCCGGGCCCACTCATAGGTGACCTCCGGGCCGCCTTCCGGCATCTGCCAACTCAAGTGCGCGTAAGAATTGTCGGGAGCTTTAGGGCCGACCTGCTTCCACCAACCCGGCTTGCCGGGAGCATGCGGCTGCTCGACGCCCGGCCATCCCTTCCACCATT
>JBJKQF010000149.1:0-6794 GCA_046705545.1 Terriglobia bacterium | reverse complement strand
TTGCCCACATGGAGTTTGCCCGCCGTTTCTTTGATTCGTTGACCCCAGGTTTTGGAACCATCGGCAGCGTGTGGCTCCCGCTGTTTCATCTGCTTGCGGCGCCGCTTGCCATCAACGACCACCTGTGGCGTACAGGCTTGGCCGGCAGCATTGTTTCTATTGCGGCTTTTTGCGGTACAGCATGGATTCTCTTCCGGTTGGGGTTGGAGGTGAACGGCAACATTGCCGCCGGGGTGCTGGCGCTGGCTGGCTTCTTACTATGTCCGAACATGCTCTACCTGGCGAGTACGCCCATGACCGAGGCGCTCGCGCTTTTTTGGAGTGTCTTGGTTGTTTACGCCCTGTTTCGATTTCAAATGACCGGCCAAACGCGTTGGGTGGTGTGCGCGGGCGTACCTGCGTTCCTAGGAACGCTGACGCGCTATGGCGAGTGGTACGTGCTGCCTTTTGCGACAGTCTTTGTCCTGCTGGCGCGAAAGGACTTGTGGCCGGTTCGTTTTCGCCGCACTGTGCTGTTTGCAGTTCTTGCGGGAGCAGGGCCTTTGTTGTGGGTTTTGCACTGCGCCTACAGTTTCGGTAATCCGCTGCAGTTCTATAACGGGCCATATTCCGCGCAAGCAGTTTATGCACATCAAGTCGCCACCACTGCCTTTCGTTACCCGACCGACGGAAGTGTTTTTCTATCCGCCCGCTATTATCTGGCTGATCTCAAGCTGGCGGTTGGTCCGTGGTCTCTGGAACTAGCGGCATTGGGCCTGATCGTCTGGGCGGTGGACCGGCATTTGCGTTCCCGGCGCGCGGCCGTGTCGCTTTTGATCGTGCCGCTTCCATTCTACGTGCAGGCCATGGCCCACGCGGGGGTGGGACTTTATGTTCCTTCCCTTGCGCCCTATACCTACTACAACCTGCGCTATGGCCTCGAGATGCTGCCCGCCGTCGCGTTGCTGGGTTCGTTCCTGATCTCCTATACTTTTCCTCACAAACTCAGGATAGCCGTGCTGACTGCCTGTTTACTGGTCATAGGAGCCCAAGGAGTTGCCATGCTCTCGGGTGGAGCGCGCGAACTCCCCCTGGTCCGGGAGGCTGCGCTTAATACTCCCTGCAAGGCATCCGCTGACCGCGCGCTCATCCACTTTTTCTCGCTCCATTATGATGGGCGGCCCCTTCTGATGGAATCCGCGGAGTATCCCTGCGTCGCATCCACGCTGGGAATTCCCCTGCATAAGTTTCTGGGTGACACCGACCGCAAGTACTGGTTGCAGCTTCGGAGCGGGCTTCCTCAGTCGACGGGATGGATTGTGCGAGGAGAGGACGGCGCCGTGGATAACCTCATGCGCGCCTACCCGAATGCCGTCCGCGGTTTCCAGCCTGTTTACCGGAAAGAATTGCCAGAACAGAAAAGCCTTACGATCTACCGGCGGGCTGCTGATTAGATTTCACTTGACCGCTGCCGAAGTTAACGCGAAACTACCACATTTGGCAGCGCGGGATTCAACCAATGTCTAAGAGAACAAGTATCCCTTTTACAAAATGCCACGGCCTCGGCAACGACTTCATCGTCGCCGACGGCGGTGACCTGCCGCGCGATTTGGAAAAGTTTTCGCGCGCAATTACGGACCGGCATACCGGAGTGGGCGCAGACGGGTTGCTGGTGGTGCTGAAGTCGCGAAGCGCTATGAATCAGGCCCGAGTTCGCTTCTTTAACGCCGACGGCAGCGAAGCGGAGATGTCCGGCAACGGGATCCGCTGTGCTGGGGCGGCGCTTTTGGACGGCAAGCACGTCCGTCGTGCGCTCCGGATTGAAACCCTTGCCGGGGTGAAGACACTGGAAGTTATTACCTCGAAGCGCCCACAGAGCCAGGGTATCTGGAGCTTCCGGGTCAGCATGGGGCAGCCCATTCTGGAGGCGGCACGCATTCCTTTCACAGCGGGGAGGCTTCCAGGGCCAGTGGTAGCTTATCCGCTGCGCACTCAGCAAGGCATTGTGGCTGCCACCGTCACCTCCATGGGTAATCCTCACTGCTCGATCTTTGTAGAGGATTTTTCCTCCACTCCCTGGCAGGCCCTAGGCCGTGAAATCGAGGGCAGTCCTCTTTTCCCAAATCGCACCAATGTGGAGTTCGTAAGGGTTATTTCTAGGGGCGAAGTCGAGGTTCGCTATTGGGAGCGTGGCGTGGGAGAAACGATGTCCTCAGGGACCGGCTCCTGCGGCGCCACGGTCGCCAGCATTTTGAACGGCCTTACAAAACGGAGCGTCAAAGTGCGCACGTTGGCCGGGACCTTGGAAGTCTCCTGGCCTGCCGATGGGGAAGTGCTCCTCACGGGCCCTGCTGAAATCATCGCTCGCGGAACTTACTATTCCGATGTCTGAGGATGGAAGGCGAGAGCGCCTTTCTCTACTCTTCTGCTTCACCCGTCATCGGAACAAAAAGAACAGGCAGCAGTTCTTCCTGCTGGAATCCCTTGCTTGTTCGCCGCACTCGCAAGAGGGTTTGAGTTCTCTTGCCGACAGGAATCACCAAGCGCCCGCCGGGCGCGAGTTGGCGAAGGAGCGGCTGAGGAATATGTCCTGGCGCAGCGGTTACGATGATCGCGTCAAACGGCGCAGCCTCAGGCCAGCCTTGGTACCCGTCACCGATTCGAACCCTAACGTTTCTATAGCCAAGACTCGCCAAGCGCTGGGCGGCGCTCTTGCCGAGCGGCTCGATAATCTCAATGCTGTAAACTTCCTTTGCCAGCAAGGCAAGCACGGCAGCCTGGTATCCCGAACCGGTGCCGATCTCAAGAACCCTATCCTGCGGATGCAGGCTGAGCGCCTCCGACATGAAAGCCACGATGTAGGGCTGCGAGATGGTCTGGCCGTAACCGATGGCAAGCGGTGTATCGAAATAGGCGTAACGCCGGGCAGCAGGCGGTACAAAGAGGTGGCGTGGAACTTGTCGCAGGGCATCAATCACCCGGGGGTCCCGGACACCGCGGTTTGCGATCTGCTCTTGCACCATCCTTTCTCTCTCTTGGCGATCGATGGAAGAATCTTGCGTGGGTGTTTCAGAGTAAAAAGAACGCTGCGGGACAGCGAAGAGCAACAAGAACAGTGCGACTAAAGCAAAGCAGACAGCCCTCGGCGAAAGGCTTGTGCTCGGCATACTCTACTCCTAGGGTCATTGTACTCCCGTCATGATTTAACTTCTCAATTGAGTGACAGGTTGTTCCTTCAGCCTTTCTATCCTAGACTCTTTACTCTTAACAATGGTCGGCCGTTGCTTGGGATAACGGCTGAAATCCCTATTGCAGAAGGCGAGAAATTCCGATGGCATCCTCCTTGCGTCGCGAGTTAACCGTGGTCAGTGCCACCGCCCTGGTGGTCTCGAACATGATCGGCACGGGAATCTTTACCACCACGGGATTTCTTGCCGGCGACCTCGGACAGGTCTCGCTGGTGCTGGCGATTTGGGCGGTGGGAGGCATCGTGGCGGTAGCCGGCTGCCTGGTCTATGCCGAGCTGGGTGTGAATTTTCCTCTTTCGGGAGGTGAATACGTCTATTTACGTGAAGCCTGGGGACCCGGTTGGGGATTCCTAAGCGGCTGGGTTTCGTTCTTTGCCGGATTTTCAGCACCCATCGCTGCGGGGGCTTTAGCCATCTCGGCCTATCTGAGCTACTTTTTCCCTTCACTTGCTCCTGGAGCCGCAAACCAGCGGGCTCTTGCGGGCTTGGCGTGGCTACACCTTGGCAATGGCCAACTGCTGGCGCTCGTGGTCATCTCCTCTTTCGCCTTGATTAATATTCTCGGGATCAAGCTCGCTGCAAACGTACAAACCATGCTCACCCTTCTCAAGCTGGCGGTGCTCACGGGATTCCTGACCCTCGCATTTTCCGTAGGGAATGGCCATTGGCAGCATTTTGCAGAGGCTACCGCGCGCACGTCATCCCACAACCTGGCCCTGCAATTCGCCGTTTCCCTGACGTTCGTGATGTTTGCTTACAGCGGCTGGAACGCGGCAACCTACGTTGCGGAAGAAATTCGCTCACCTGAGCGCACCTTGCCTGTCGTGATGGTTGCCGGAACGATTCTTGTCGCCGTGATCTATCTGGTTGCCAACGTGGCTTTTATCTACGCGCTGCCGCTTGCGAGCTTGAAGGGCGTTCTTCGCGTGGGCTCGGAGGCAGCCAAGGCGCTGTTCCAGGGGAGAGGCGGCGCCATATTCAGCGGGCTGATGGCAGCCGCGTTACTTTCCTGCGTTAGCGCCATGGTGATCGTGGGCCCGCGCGTTTACTACGCGATGGCTCAGAAGGGACACTTCTTCTCCTCCGCGGGCCGTGTACATCCTCGCTGGGGCACTCCTGCGGCGGCTATTATTTTCCAGACCGTCGCTTCGGCAGTTATGATTCTGACCGGGACCTTTGAAGCCCTCATTTATTACATCGGATTCATGCTAGTGCTGTTTGCTGCTTTGGCCACCGCCGGTATTTTTCACTTACGGAAGCGGCCCGGATGGAAGAAGCTGCGCGCCGTTGATTTCTGGTATCCCACTGTACCGGCCGTGTTCCTTGTGGCAAGCGGCGGGATGCTGATCTCGACCGTCCAACTCCGTCCCAGGGAGTCGCTTTTGGGGCTCGTTACCATTGTGTGCGGAGCCTTGTTCTATTGGTGGCGATTCCGTAAGGCCGGCTATCCCGTGCAAGGGTAGGGAAGAACAAGATCGTGAACGCTCTTGGCATGCGAGGGACCGCGAAACCACGCTAGACAAGGCGATGCCGATGGTATATTGAAGCCGGAAGGGAATTTGCACATTCTCATGTGAGGAATACAATCATCAGGTCCAGAATTACCCAACCTCCGCATCGAATCGCAAGCATTGTCTTTTCTGCTCTCATTTGCGTGTTTGCGAGCCTGGCCGGAGCCTCCGCCGCAAGCTTACCGGTGCAGTACACGATTGACCTGCGGCAAGCGGCTTCGCACTTGGTGGGTGTCAGCATGGCCATCCAGGAAGCCAAGGCCGGGACCCAGCTTCAGTTTCCAGCGTGGAACAATCTCTACCAAATCCGGGATTTCGTACGCGACGTGCAGCAGGTTGACGCAGAATGCAACGGCAAGCCTGAATTGCTAACTCGCCTAGACACGGACACGTGGCAGAGCCCGATTGCCTGCCGCGATCTGCAAATCCACTACAAGGTCTACGCCAACCAGGACGATGTATTTTCCAGCGTTCTTAACCCGCAGCGTGCGTTTTTGAATTTCGCGCTTCTGCTATTTTATTTGCCACAGGAACGGGACCGCAGCGTGCGAGTCAGATTCGTGCTGCCCGAGGGGTGGAAGCTCGTCACGGCGCTTACAAACGGGAAGATGCCCGGCGAGTACCAAGCCGACAATTATGACCGGCTGGCCGATAGTCCTGCAGAGGCAGGTACATTCGATGAATTTGACTATACTCAGAACGGGGCGACGTTTCGCGTGGTCGTAGATGCCGATGCGAATCTATACTCCGCCAAACACCTGCTGGCCGCCGTCAAAAAAATCACTTCCACGGAAACAGCTCTTATGCAGGACGTTCCTTTCCGCCGCTACACTTTCTTTTATTACTTTCCAGAATGGGCCGAGGGCGCGGGCGGCATGGAGCACCGCAACAGCACGGCGATCTGTATCCCTGCTGACCAGATGCGCGAGGGGCTTTATGCGCTTGAAGCGACGACCGCGCATGAGTTCTTCCACCTGTGGAATGTAAAACGCATTCGGCCTAAAGGCCTGGAACCCATCGACTATATTCATGGCAATGACACCAGCGATCTCTGGTTTTCCGAGGGCGTGACAAACACCTACGCCGAACTCGTCTTGCTGCGCGCGGGGTTGATTCGTCGAGACGACTTCTACGATCACATCGCTTCCCAAATCGCCACCCTCCACGCCCGGCCTGCAAGGCACTGGCAAAGCGCGGAAGAGTCGGGCCGCGAGGCCTGGCTGGAGAAGTACTCCGATTACTTCCGTCCGGAGCGCAGCATCTCTTATTACAACAAGGGAGAATTGCTCGGCTACATTCTCGATCTGGCCATCCGGCACGCGAGCGGCAATCGGCATAGCCTGGATACCCTCATGCGCCGCCTCAACGTTGATTGTGCCAAGCGCGGACGCTATTTTGACGACGCCGATCTTGAAAGGCTGATCGGAGAGCTTGCGCCGAGCTTCAATTGCAGTGCTTTTTTTCGGAACTACGTGGACGGAACGCGTGATATCAACTACGACCTGTTCCTGGGTTATGCGGGCCTTCACCTGGAAACCGGGAAGAGTGACGTCGCCGACGTCGGTTTCCGGTCAGGCAATTCTTTTACAGGTCCGGTGGTTGTAGAATCGGTCGAGCCCCAAAGTTCCGCTGCGAAGGCCGGAATCGAGCCGGGCGACATTCTTCTCAAAATGAACGGGTTTGAACTGACGTGGCTTCCCGATCAAGCGCCAGGCGAGCTAAGTCCCGGCCAGAAGGTCAAATTCACAATCCGGCGAGGGGGCCGCATTCTCCAGATTGGGTACCGTGTGGGCTCCAAGCCCGGAGACGTTTACAGTATTCGGGAAGAGAAGCATCCCACTCTAGAACAACTTCAGGTGCGCCAGGGATGGCTCAAAGGGAAGACTGACGCGAGCTCGGCAGAGCAACACTGATGCTGCGGACACTAATTCTTTACCTCGCTATCGCCCTCTATATTTTGCTTGCCGGGCTGCCCATGCTTGTGGCGACCGCCATCACAGGGAATACAAACTTCATCTACGGAGCGGGCCTGACGGGAGCAAGAATGGCCTTGTGG
>JBJKQF010000148.1:0-10237 GCA_046705545.1 Terriglobia bacterium | reverse complement strand
TTCGCCACGGAATTTTACAAGCTCTCTGATCCGGAGCGTTACCGCATCGCCAAGATTCTGGTCGAGCAGACCGCCGGGCGAGTTCCGGTCTTCGTCAGTACGGGCAGCGGTTCGGTTCATTCCACGGTTGAGTTTTCGCGTTACGCGGAATCGATCGGAGCCGACGGCCTGATGGTGACTGCGCCGCGTTGGTGCCCGCTGGGGGCGGCGGAACTGACCGAATTCTATGAGGCGGTCTGCCGCAGCGTCTCCATTCCGCTCATGCTGCAGGACGCTGATTTTACGGGCGCCGGTCTTCCCGCCAGGCTGTTTATTGAATTGGCCGAGCGCTGCCCCAATTTCTGCTTCGCCAAGCTGGAAACAATCCTTCCCGGGACCAAGTGCGCGGAGATGATCAAAGGTTCCGGCGGCAAGCTCCAAGTGCTTTACGGACTGGGGGGAATCTGGATCATGGACGGCTTGGCGCACGGAGCCAGCGCGATGATGCCGGGTTCCAGCTTGGTGGACGTTGACGCCGAGATCTTCCGCCGTTACGACGCAGGGAACATCGAGGGAGCGCGGGAGATTTATTACCGCCTCCAGCCGTACCTGGTCTTTTGTCTTCAGCATCTCGAACTTGGCTTTCAGGCAGAAAAACGGATCTTGGTAAAGCGCGGAGTTTTTCCATCCGCCCGCATGCGCCGGCCCACTCTGCACGTGGACGAGGATTACGAGAAGCAGATGGACGAGCTTGTGGATTACGCGATGAACTTGAGCCGCGAAGTTCAAAAAGGCTTGAGCGCATCGACCTAGATTTTATTCACCCGTCGGGAGCGATTTCCGGCCGTGAAGACAAACCGGGGGAAGGAATCGGGAATCACTCCTGAATTTTCCCGCCACCAAGGAACCTCCGGGCAATTCGGTAATCCGCGCGGCAAGCAGGGCAAGCGTGGCATCTCTTTGCTTGTGAGGATCAATCTGCCATGTTGAT
This sequence comes from Terriglobia bacterium, assembly GCA_046705545.1. Taxonomy (GTDB): domain Bacteria; phylum Acidobacteriota; class Terriglobia; order UBA7540; family UBA7540; genus JAMCXS01. The sequence continues at coordinate 9,267 of JBJKQF010000148.1, read as the reverse complement.
GAACGTCAGCTCTCTCGATCTCACCATCATCTGCTTCTATTTTGCCGTTGTCTTGGGCATCGGATATTTTCTCAAGGGCAAGATCAAATCCTCGCAAGACTTTCTCCTGACTCACCGTTCGCTTTCCCACTGGATTACCGGGATAGCCTTCATGTCGGCGAACCTCGGGTCACTGGAGATTTTGGGGCACACGGCCAACGGCGCCAAGTACGGCATGCGGACTAACCATTGGTATTGGATCGGCGCAATTCCCGGCATGGTTTTCCTGGGCCTCTTCATGGTGCGGTATTACTACGCGAACGGCATCCGCAGCGTTCCCGAATATCTGCGCATGCGCTTCGATCATCGTGCCCACCTGCTCAATTCCATCACCTTTGCCATCGTGACGGTCCTGATGTCCGGGATCAACATGTTTGCTTTTGCCGTGGTCTTTAAGAGCATGCTGGGTTGGTCGTTCACGGTCAGCGTGCTGCTTTCCGCCGGCGTGGTCCTGATCTATACCTTTTGGGGCGGGCTGGCTTCTTCAATCTACAACGAGGTGCTGCAGTTTTTTCTGATTGTCATCGGCTTTGCTCCGCTTTCCATTATCGGGTTGCATGAGATCGGAGGGTGGAAGGGGCTGGTGGCGCGCTTGCCGGAGCAGTATCTCCACACCTGGAAAGGGATGGGCGGGCCTCACGATCCCCTGGGCGTCAGTTGGTGGGTGGCGGTGATCGGACTGGGCATAACGGCTGGACCCGCTTATTGGTGCACGGACTTTCTGCTGGTTCAGCGAGCCCTGGCGGCCAAGAACTTGGACTCGGCGAGGAAGACTCCCTTGGTTGCATCCATCCCCAAGATGTTGTTTCCCGGCATTGTGACCTTGCTGGGAATGATCGCTTTGGCGGTGGCGCCGGGCGTGGTAACCAAGGACTACAACCTGGCGTTGCCCACACTGATGGGACGGTATTACGGCACCGGCATGATGGGAGTGGGCATTACGGCGCTGCTGGCTAGTTTCATGTCAGGGATGGCGGGGAACATCACGGCGTTCAACACGGTCTTCACCTACGACATTTACCAGACATACATGGTGAAAAATAAGCCCGATGCCCATTACTTGCGAGTGGCGAAGATGGCCACGCTTTGGGGAACGGTCATCAGTTGTGCTTCAGCTTACATTGTTCTAGGGTTCAACGACCTCATGGATTACATGCAGCTGATTGGTATCCTTTTCATTTCACCCTTCTTCATTGTTTTTATTTTGGGCATGTTCTGGAAGCGGCCGTCGGCAACGGCCGGCTTTTCGGGAATGGTGGCGGGCGTTTCCGGCGGCATGCTGGAGTATCTGCTCTACCGGATGCACGTTTTGCACTTTTCCTCGCCGATGGCCTCAAACGTCTGGACCGCCGTCTGGGGTTTTGTGGCGGCGCTGGTGGTGACGGTGGTGGTGACGTTTATGACGGAGTCGCCGGATGAAAAGAGCCTGAAAGGCCTAGTTTATGCTTACGCCGCCAGGGTAAAGACGGTGCAGGCGTGGTACCGGACGCCGGAATTCTACGCGGTGATCGCGGGAATTTTGTTTATTTATCTTAACGTCAAGTTCTTCTGACGCGGGCCGGCGGGAGCGCTGATTTCTACTGCTCGCACTCCGCCGATCTTGTTCAAATTATTAACCTTTCGGAGATAAGTCGGGGTACAATACCTTGACAATCGAGGTCATGTTTCCTATTATCCAAAAGAGAGGTACGCCTTGTTCAGCGGCGGGTTCACGGAAATCGGATTCATTCTATTTATTGCCTTCCTGATCTTTGGACCGAAGAAGCTGCCGGAAATCGCGCGCATACTTGGCAAAGGGATGGGGGAGTTGCGGCGTGCTTCAAACGAGCTGAAGTTTTCCCTGGAAGAGGAGATTCGGAATCTTGATCGCAAGGATGACGTCAGCTACCCTGAAGAGCAAACTTACCCCTATTTGGAAAGCAAAGTTGAAAGCAGTGAGACCTTTGAAGAGGAACCTCACCAGGTTGAAAGCCAGGTAGAAAGCCAACCAGAAGGCGATTTGGAGCCCGCTTCTAAGTATGGGTACGATTATTCAAAATCCCCCCACGAAGAACCCGAACCACGACCCTGAGGATGAGGAGCATAGCGGTAGGCAGATGTCGTTCCTCGAGCACCTCGAGGAACTTCGCCAGCGTATTCTGCGCAGCGCTATTGCAATCGTGGTGGCCACCGGAATCTGTTTTTACTTTCGCAACGCCATCTACGGCTATCTTGCCTTACCCCTGACCGATACGTTGAAGGAGTTGCACCTCGCAACCAAGCTGGCTTACTTCAACCCTGTCGATCCTTTCAATTTTTACATCAAGATGTCCCTGATCACGGGCCTTTTTCTGGCCTCGCCTTTCGTGCTGTGGCAGGTCTGGCTGTTCATATCGCCCGGGCTCTACCGGAATGAAAAGCGGTACGTGTGGCCTTTTGTTTTGCTCACAAGCTCGTTGTTTATCTCCGGCGGACTCTTTGCTTACAAGCTGGCGCTGCCCAAGGCGCTCTATTTTCTGGTCGGATTCGGGCAGCAGTTTCAACCCGTTGTTGAGATCAATGAATATTGGAACCTGGCCTTTTCCATCATTATTGCGGTGGGGCTGGTCTTTGAGCTTCCCGTGGCGATTATGATTCTTTCGATCTTCGGAATCGTCACGCCCAAGTTTCTGGTGAAGAATATCCGCTACGCGGTCCTGGTGACGGCGGTGCTCGCGGCAGCCATCATACCCACCAACGACCTTGCTTCAATCTTTCTCGTTTGGATTCCTCTCCTTGGGCTTTACGTACTGAGCATTGGGCTTTCCTGGCTTGTCTACGTTGGAAAGAAACGAAAGCGGCGGCATGAGCAGAGCTAACAGCCATGGCCTATCGCGCCTGCTGGTAGCCTTCTGCTGTGTGCTTTTGGGTCTGGCGGCCTGCGGACAGAGCAAGGCTGCGGATCCCTATGCCTTCAACGGAGGCCGCGCCTACAGTGACCTCCAGCACCTGGTGTCCTTTGGCCCTCGGCCGCCGGGCTCGAAGGCTCTCGTGGCTTCGCGCCGATGGATTATTGAGGAATTGCGCAAGACCGGCTGTGTGGTCAAACAAGATCCATTCGTTGCTTCCACTCCCGTGGGAAAGATCCCCATGGTGAACCTGATTGCTGAGCTGCCGGGAAAAGAGAAGGACAAAATCGTCATCATCGCCGGCCACTATGACACGAAGCTCGAGACAAAGTTCCGTTTTGTGGGAGCAAACGATGGAGGCTCCAGCGCCGCCTTTCTGCTGGAGTTGGCTCGCGAGCTGCGACCGACCCAGCACAAGGTGACATATTGGTTGGTCTTTTTCGACGGCGAGGAAGCGTTCAAAACCTGGACGGACACGGACAGTCTCTACGGAAGCCGCCAACTTGCCGCAAAGCTTACCCAAGAGGGCGAATTGAGCCGCATTCAGGCGATGATCCTGGTGGATATGATCGCGGATGCACACCTGGACATCCGCCGCGACCGGGAATCGACAGCCTGGCTTAGCGATCTGGTTTTTCGGACCGCACGCAAGCTCGGTTATGCGCGGTATTTTCTGAATGAATCAGGGGCCGTGGACGATGACCACACGCCTTTTGTGAACGTGGGTGTTTCAGCGGTGGATTTGATCGATTTTGACTACGGTCCCAATAACAGCTACTGGCACACGGCGCAGGACGTTCCAGCGCACTGCAGCCCCACAAGTCTTACCATCGTCGGCCGCGTGGTTAGGGCCACGCTCGACGAGCTCAACCATTCTCCTCACCTACAGTAAAGTGCTGTCTGCTTCCGAGCGGCAGGTGATCACAGCCGGAAAATCAGCTCAAGGCTTTTTGGGTTTTGGAGGTCGGCGAGCTTCCGGCGAAACCGGCGGGAAGGTTTTCGTGGAACGAAACCCCGCTTCCCTTGGAGACAAAAGAGTGCCGGGGCCCCACGTTATCCTTGTAAGGCACGTCGGAGCGGTAATGTGCTCCACGGCTCTCCCGGCGCGCCAGCGCTGAAGCTGCGACGAGGCGGCCTACGGTGAGGATGTTGTCCGTTTCGTGAATCATCCGGTCCGGAGGGAGGCTTTCTCCCAGTGATAGCTCGCCAAGCTTGTCCACCGCTTCTGTAAGCCCTTCCTGGCTGCGAATGATCCCGACATTTTTCCACATCATCTCCCGGACAGCTTCCGCAACTTTCACGGCCTCCGCTGCGGCCGCAGAGGCGTGCTGGCCCGGCTTGGAGTGTGAAGGCCGGGACAAATCGGGATCTGGAGATTTGGCATCGTGATGGCAACGCTCCTGCCGGAGGATCGTCGCCCCCGCGCGCGCGCCGTAAACCAGCCCTTCCAGCAGCGAATTGCTGGCCAAGCGGTTGGCCCCGTGGACTCCCGTTGCGGCCACCTCGCCAGCGGCGTAAAGTCCTTCGAGCGATGCGGCGCCGTGGAGATCGGTCGCAACTCCGCCCATCGCGTAATGAGCCGCCGGCCGCACGGGAAGAAGATCCGCGGTGATATCGAGATTGTACTGGAGGCACGTGGCATAAATCGTGGGGAAGCGGTGCTTGACATGTTCGGCTTTGAGGCCCGTCAAGTCCAGATAGACGAATTCACTGCCGGCCTTTTGCATCTCCATGACGATGGCCCGCGAAACGACGTCGCGCGGCGCCAGTTCACCCGCCTCATGGTAGCGAGGCATGAACCGCTCCAAAACGATATTTCTCAGCAGGCCGCCTTCGCCGCGCAAGGCTTCCGAGAGCAGGAACCGGGGGGCCCCTTTGACATAGAGTGCGGTGGGGTGAAACTGAACAAATTCCAGATCGCTCAAAAGCGCGCCCGCGCGGTAGGCAATGGCCACGCCGTCTCCGCAGGCGACGGAGGGGTTGGTGGTTTCCTTGTACACCTGGCCCATGCCGCCGGTGGCCAGCAACACCGCTCTAGCTTTCAGGGTTCGCAGGCCGGCGGCCTTGGGATCGATGTAGCAGACGCCCGCCACTCGGCTTCCCTCCATCAGCAGGTCGGTGACGAAGGCGCAGGGACGGATTTCGATGGAGGGGAGCGAGCGGGTTTTGGCGATAAGAGCCCGCAGAATTTGAGCCCCGGTCGAATCCCCATGAGCGTGCAGTACACGCGAGCGGCTGTGGGCGCCCTCACGAGTGAACGCCAGCTTTGTCCCTTCGCGGTCAAACTGCATGCCCCATTCGATCAGCCGGTGAATTTCACGAGGCCCTTCTTCGACGAGGATGTGGACGGCCTCTTCGCGGCAAAGCCCGTCTCCGGCCACGATGGTATCTTGGAAATGCAGGCAGACTTGATCGTCCTCGGCAAGAGCCGCCGCAATTCCTCCCTGGGCGTGTTCCGTGCTGGATTCATAAATTTCGCCCTTGGTCAGCACTAAAACCTGGCCGTGCTGCGCCAACTCAATGGCCGCGCGCAAGCCGGCAATGCCGGCGCCCAGGATCAGGAAGTCAACTTCTGACTCTTCTTTCTTTTTCATAGCGTTCCCATCATCATCATACGCGGCGCGCCAAGCGCCCGCAACCAGTAGCCGTGCCGCGACAAGGAGCCCGATACATTGTTCAAATTTTGGTGATATGTTATTTGTCTCTGTTTGCACTGGGGAAAAGGAATTCGTGAGGGACTAATGCGACGTCTTCAAGTTAAATCACGTCATGGTGATTATCGCGTGGTGGTGGGCTGTGGTGCATGGAAGGTGCTCCGCCGATTTCCGGTCGCGGGCTATTCGTCCATTTTTGTTTTGACGGAACGCTCACTTTGGAAGCGCTGGAGCACTGATTTTCTTAGAGACAGCGGGCTGGCGCGCGCGAGGGAAATCTTTGTTCCTTCTGGGGAAGGCTCGAAGAGCCTGCAAAGGGCTGAAGCGGTTGCCTCAAAACTCCTTGATCAAGGCGCTGACCGGCGCTCGTTGCTGATTGCTTTTGGGGGCGGAGTGGTGGGGGACCTGGGCGGGTTTGTCGCCTCCACCTACATGCGCGGGATCGATTACCTCCAGGTGCCGACCACCGTGGTGGCGCAGGTTGATAGTGCGATTGGCGGCAAGACTGCGGTTAATGTGGGCGCGATGAAAAACCTAGTTGGAACATTCTGCCCGCCCCGGCTGGTTTTGGCCGATCCCGTTGTGCTCAAGTCACTTCCGGGGCGAGTGTTCCGCTCGGGATTTTACGAAGTTGCCAAACACGCTGTGCTTACGGGAGGCTCATTTTTTGGTCTTCTGGAAAGGGAAATTGGAAGGCTGAAACCCGCTGCCAGCGCTTCCCTGGAACGAATATTGGCCACGGCGGCCAAGGTTAAAGTGGATGTGGTGAATGAGGACGAGCATGAAGCCGGTCTTCGGCGGGTCCTGAATCTGGGCCACACGTTCGGCCACGCTCTTGAAGAGGCCACCGGCTACAGCCGCATGCTGCACGGCGAGGCGGTGGGCTGGGGCCTGCTTTGCGCGGCCCGGCTGGGGGTGCTGCTGGAGATTCTGGATGTTGAGGAAGCGCTTCGAATCTCCCGCCTTGTGCGCCTGATTGGCCCTCTTCCCTCCATCGAGGACCTTGTTCCGGCAAAGATCCTTGGCCTCCTCCCGCGCGACAAAAAGTCCGTCGGGGGCCGCCTCCATTGGGTCGTGCCGGAGCGGATTGGGAAAGTAAGAATCGTGCCGGATGTTCCCCTTGAGGTTGTAGCGGCCGCGCTCCGCAGCGTGCAGCAGGCAGGCCACTCATGAGCAAGCTAGAAGGCGCGAGGGTGGAAAGCACGGGCGCTGTGGATGAGCGAACCACGGCCTCCGCGGTGCAGAAGATGTTTGCCGCCGTAGCCCCGCGGTATGACCTTCTAAACCACTTACTCTCCGCAGGCTTCGACGTACTTTGGCGGCGTGAGACAGCCAAGGCTGTGAGGCCGGTATTAACCAAGCCTTCTTCGGTGGTCGTCGATCTGTGCTGCGGTACGGGCGATTTGGCTTTGACGCTCCGGAAAGTTGCGGCGGGAACCGTGATCGGCACGGACTTTTGCCACCCCATGCTGGTGCAGGCCGGCGAAAAAGCCGCCACGGACCGCCAACGTGTCACTTTCCTGGAAGCGGACAGTCTTTGCTTGCCGTTTTGTGACGCCGCTGTAGATGTGGTGACGGTGGCTTTTGGCTTCCGCAACCTGGCGAACTACCGCCGCGGCCTGGAGGAAATGCATCGCGTGCTCAGACCGGGCGGGATGGCTGCCATCCTGGAGTTTTCGCACGTTCAATGGCCGCTTTTCGGCCCTCTCTTTCGCGCCTATTTTCGGCGTGTCCTCCCCACCTTGGGATCCTGGATTTCGGGAGTCCGGGGACCGTACCAGTATCTTCCCGATTCCGTCTCACGCTTTCCAGATCAGGAGTCGCTGGCGCAAGCCCTTCGGGAATCGGGTTTCACCGATGTCCGGTACCGTAATTTTACGGGTGGGGTTGCTGCGCTGCATTTGGGCACGAGAGAGTGAGGTTTTTTGCGGCAGGCTAATCGTGAAGGTTGCTTGAACCGCTCCAGTCCTCAGGGGCGCCGCTTTTCTTAAATTTCTTGTTCAGTTGTCCTAAAGCTTCCCAGACTCTATTGACGAAGCCACCCTGGGTTGCCGCCCTATCGGCGCAGTTCTTCCCGCAAATCATCCATCGCTTTCCGGGCATCGGCGATTTGCCGCTTGGTTTCTTCGATCTTGGCCCGCAGTTTGTTAGTGTTGGAGTGGAACTTGGGTGTGCTTTCCTCTTCCAGGGTTTTCTGCGGGTTGGGGTAGTACTCAGTGCTCGCCAGACCCCACTGTTGTTCCAAGGCCGCAAGCTGGCGCTGGTGAAGTTCGAGTCTCAACCGGATGGCCTCAGCCTTTGAACGGAAATACTTTTCCTCGTCTTTTTGGGCAGCAGCCGGGGATGAAGCGCTTGCGGACGGGGATGGCTCTTTACTTTTTTCCTGCTCGGTGGCCTCCTGCGACGCCGTCGGTGGGGGCGTCAGAGCGCGCAAATCGTCATTTGTAAAAACGGGGACGGACTTCTGTTTTTCCCGGGCACGCTCTTTTTTTAACTTCCGGGCGATTGTTCCGAGGGACGGGGTTTGGCAGGATTGCTGGAATGCTACGGCGCTCGCCGGCGTCATCACAACTGCCAGCGCAAGGGACGCTATTGCTAATATCCTGGAAGCCGGCGTGCGCATTCTAACCCTCCTTGCTCCGGCGGCGGCCTTTCGGGCGCTTAGATTCAATTTACGTCTTGCATGGCACCTAATCAATGCTTCGGCACCCTTGCCGGGAGAACCCATTAGAATTTCCTTAAGCCAAGTCTTGTTTGAAACGTGAGCAGCAACGAGGTGCAGAGCAGAAACTCCAGAAGGGACAGCGCGTCCTGCTTCTGAGTGCAGCGAACTCAAGAGCTGACGTTTTTTGGTATCCTGATTCATAGAGTTTTCGCTTCTGATGCGGGAACAGAAAGCTAGTAACTTGAACCAGGAGAAGGCGTGATGAAACTTTTGAATCTTGATTTTACCCGTATCGCTCATGACACATTTCGGATTGCAGGTTCCAAAGTGGTCTACACGGACCCCTTTAAAGTCACAAAGCGAGACGAGGCGGACATTGTGCTATTGAGCCACGAGCATTATGACCACCTAAGCCTCGAAGACCTCGCGAAAGTCTGTTCTCCGGGCACCACAATCTTAGCCAGCCGTCCTTGCGAAGGCGGTTTGAAGGACGTGAAAGTGAAGGAAAAGCGTTTCCTGGATCCGAACGCCAAGTACACGGTAGGCAAAGTGGTGGTTGAAACGGTTCCTGCCTATAACATCGACAAATTTCGGGAGCATGGGAAGCCTTTCCATCCCAAAGAGGCAAAAGGGATCGGCTTCATTCTTGAGATGGATGGGACACGAATTTATTACGCCGGTGACACGGACTTGATTCCCGAAATGAAACCCATTCAGTGCGATATCGCGATGCTTCCTGTTTCGGGGACCTACGTGATGACTGTGGAGGAAGCAGCCAAGGCGGCCCAAGCTCTGAACCCCAAGATTGCAGTTCCTATGCACTACGCGGCCATCGTCGGAAGCGACGAAGATGCTAAGAAGTTCAAGGCGCTGGTCACCAATTGCGAAGTTCAGATTGTCTGAAGCGGCGCTCAGGCAGAACTGAATGCTATTTCTTCAGGGGAGGGGAAGCCCCCCCTGCGTGTATGTTTTCGGTGACCGTTTTACTGGGGGCTTTGCCCTGAAGTTCCAGGCCCCTTTCTGAGGCCAGGTTCTTCCGGAG
>JBJKQF010000147.1:0-8332 GCA_046705545.1 Terriglobia bacterium | reverse complement strand
AAAATGACAGCACCGCTTCATGCAAATCGTTTTAGCCTCTGGAGCGATTTGGTTGGAAGCGGTCTGAAGCCCGTTCCCACTTTGGGATTTTGACAGCGTGGCGGTTTCTGGAAGCGTCCTAAGCCGTAGTTCTTTTTCCCCTGCCGCGGAAGGCCGCATGAGCTTGGCGTACCGATCAGCTTGCGCTGGCAAGTTCGCTGGCGGCGAACGCAAAGGCGCTTCGCCCCGGTGGAATAAGGCGTTGAAGGGAAAGAATCTGCTGGGCCGCCGGCCTGGCTTTGCTGAGCCTGTTCCTGTTCGCGCCGGGGATGGTCAAGCGGATTACAAACCGCCCTCTTGCGCTCTCCTCATCGGGGAGAGCCGCCTTGGTGTCCTCCATTTCTAGCCTCGCTTCCGAGTTGGCCCTTGCCGTGCCTTATAGAGCAGCGGCAGGCGATCCAAGCAAGTCCGTGGCTTAGGGCCTGGAATCCGGGCGCGCCCGGGGCGGCAGAAGATCAACCTGCGAGACGAAAACTCAGGAGCGTGAAGATGGCAATTCACTTTGCACCAACGGAAAGTTTACCCGCGCAGCAGAATCATCAGAAGCCTCGGCAGGGCAGTTCCTCTGCCCGGCCAATCCGGATGGCGGTCTGTTCCAGAAGCAAACCTGGAAACAGGCCACGCCGCGGCGGCTGTCAGGCTCAAGCGGGTTTGAACCAGCTCATTGTCAGCATGGTGCCGTTGGTCAAGCGCGTCGCCTTGCAGATTCGCGGACGTCTCCCGGCGCATGTGGAGCTGGACGACCTGGTGGGCGCCGGCGCCCTGGGTCTTATCGACGCGGTCCGAAAATTCGACTCGAGTAAAGGAGTTACTCTTAAAAGTTACGCCCGCCTTCGGATTCGCGGAGCCATCCTGGACTCGCTTCGCCATGAGGACCCGGCTTCAAGGGACGTGCGGAGGCGGATCAAGAAAATTGAGACGCTCAGCCGGAATCTTGCATCGCAACTCGGGCGCCCGGCCGGTGGCGGTGAAATCGCCGGCGCTCTGGGGCTAAGCCTCGAGGAATGGTACGGCATGATTTCTGAGTTGCAGCAATTAGGGATTGAAGGAACGGGGATGGGTTTCCTTCGGGAAGTCCGGCAGCGGGTGGATAGCGAGACCCTGCCGGATTACAACGGAGACAACCCCTTCAGCCTCTGCTACCGGCGCGAGCAGCGGGACATCCTGAATCAGACGCTCAGCTGCCTGACGCAGCGGGAACGTTCCATCCTGGAGTTCTATTACCAGGGAAGCCTGACGATGAGAGAGATTGGCGCTCGACTGGGAATTGATGAATCCCGGGTTTCGCAACTGCGCGCCGGCGCAATCTCCAAGCTGCGCGTTCAGGTTACGGCCATGCCCCTGCAAGCATGAAAGGTCCGAGGCCGCGACGATGGAAAGTACGCATTTTACAAGTCATGAAGCGATTATTGTCCTTTAAGGATAGATTGCATCGGCTGGCGGCAAGTGATAGCCTTTCCGCTCCGTGGTCATAACCCGGGGATGTGCTGGAATCACAGCGGGCAGGCGCGTAGGGGAGCTTTGCGCCGCCCGACTAAAAATTTGGCGTAGGACCATGACTCGATTCGAAAACAGGACCTTTGAAAACGAACACGTGATTCTTGATGAAGGCGTCTTTGTGAATTGCGTTTTTAAGAATTGCAGCCTCGAATACTCGGGCGGGGACGTTTACGTGCAGAACTGCCAAGGAGAAAATTGCCAGTTGGTTTGGCGTGGATCCGCACAGCGAACCATCAATCTTCTCCAGGGACTTGGTCTCTTGGCCCCGGCCGCTTCGCTTCCCACCGGCGAACCTCCTGGGCGCGTTCAGTAGCGCACTAATAGCTCTATTTCACCGAATCTAAGAAGGACACCGGTGACCTTCGGCCGCGAGTGGAGCCCGAAGCGTCCACTGGTGTCTGTTGGAACGTGGTGGATTGCTGAGCGCCGGGCGTCTCGGAGGATTCCCCCTCAGACGCCCGGACTTTTCAGGCGATAGACCTCTCCCGGCCCTCCTTACCGCATCACCCTAATGAGAGGGCGGCGCTAAAGGAGGAATCAGCTTGTAACCGGGCCGCGTCTGGTATTCCCGCAGGTAAGACTGGTACTCGGCACTTGCGGGCTCCCGATCTCCTGGCGGCGGGTAGTTGGGCATCGAACGGAAGGGCATGGGCGCGACCGTCCGGGCGTATGCGGTGTTGGGTTCCCCGTCCTTGGCGTAACCGGAGGCGTCCAGGAAGAAAGAACGCACCCAGCCGGGCCTCAGCGGAGGCAGGTGATTCGCATTGAATTTGACCGTCATCTCGTCCCCTGTCGCCATGACCACCAAGTGGTCGTCCGTCTTGGAAATCAGCGGCAACACGTTTCCGTAGCGTGTGTAGTCGCCTGCCATGGGATTCCACGGGGCCTGCTTCAGCAAGCTTGCATATTCGTAATAGTCAGGCCGCAGGTGGCGAGTATCGCTTGTCGGCACCGAGAAACCGCGATAGTGGAGGTTGGCGGACTCGGGCAAAAGCTCGGCGGAGCGTTCTACCGGGGTGTCGTTGGTTGTATAGAAGATGCGGTCCCAATAGACGCAGAGATTGGTACCGATGCGGACATGGTGGTCGGAAGAGAGGAACTTGCCCGTCAGGTCCACCCGGATTGTGCGGTTGGCGCCGCTGGGGACGCCTATGTCTGGAATCACTGTGACCCAGCGGCCCTGCCGGTTCCGAACCTGCAAATAAGGCGAGATCATCCGGAGGCCCGGGTTTGACCGCATGGCCTGGGAGCCGTTTGAGTCGGTCCAGAATACCCAACCCGTCAGCCAGAGCGAGACGCGCTGGGCGGGATTCAGTTTGCCCAGGTCCAGGGTTAGAGAGTGGAGTTGGGCCATTCCAAGGATTCGGCTGCGCCGGAAATCGGTGGGATACCGGCCGTCCGCTTTGCTGATGAGAGGCAGAACGTTCCGGCCATGGTCGTCAACAGCCGAGACCGGTAAGTGCTCCTTCCCGATGGCGTACAGCTTGGGCGCCGGCATCGAGGAAGAATAGATTTCATTAGCGTAGATGTGTTCGCTGGCAGGATGATCGACGGCAATCAGCCGCAACCGGTCAACGTAATCAACTTCCCGCAGCTCGTCGGTCATTTGGAACTCGTAGCTTCCGTCGCGCTCGTGCAGGAAGTTTGGCAGGCGCACCAGTTCCCGCGGGTAGGGCTTGATCCGCGTGCCGTCCGGCGCGAGTTCTCCCAGCGGCCCCACGCCCAGAACGTCGGTCACGAAAACAAAGCGCTTTCCATTCCACGCATAAAGCAGGGGACAGGAACTGGCCAAGCGTTCGGATTCTCGAAATCCGGTAACTTGGTTCGTTGCGAAATTGATCTTGTTCTCGATGATCTGGGTGGGCCAAGTGGCGCGCACCACGTCGAGAGACGCCAGGTTGCCGGTATAGACCCAAACTGGGCCGCCGGTGACTAGAACCTTGTCGTAGAAATTTCCCTTCTTAAACTCGAGGGTCGAGCCCACCCCTGGTTTGTTGCTCTTTGAGCCCTGCATGTTAATTTCCAGCCAATGCGGTACAGGGCCGGTTTTTGACCAAGCCACGAGGCCTTCTCCTTGAGCCGTTCCCAGGAGATCGAGGATGCCCGGCTTGCCCAGCCACACCGTCTGGAGAGAAACGAGCTTCTCGGCAGGCTTCAGAGGGAGGTTAATGGAGCTTGCGTGGAAGTGTCCGCGCACGTTGGCAAGGAAATGGTATCTCCCGGTCGCATCTGCGACCAGCAAGTCATCAAAGCTGTCCCCATTCAGGTCCGCCGCCAGGCCTCGGAAGGCCCAGAGGGAAGAAGGCGGCTTAATGGCAGGGATGCCTCGAAGGGCGGTGAACCTGGCGTGGCCATTGTTTCTTAACACCTCAACGCCGGCGCGGGTCCAGAGCGCCAGATCGAAATTGCCGTCATGGTCGAAATCAGCGATGGTCCCATCCACCGCGACCGCTTTCCCGAAAGCCAGACCGGCCTCCCGGGTCCGGTTGACAAATTTGTCGTCGCCCTGGTTCAGGAAGAGCAAGGGAGGAGCGTTGTCCCGCAGGAACACAAGGTCGGCATAGGTGCTATCGTTGAGATCGGCGAAAAGCACTTTGCGGAAGCGGCCTCGCACGCTGCCAAGCCCGGTAGAAGCGGTGATGTCTGAAAACGTGCCATTCCCATTATTACGATAGAAATGGATGGAGGCGCCCGGAAAATCACCCGGGAAGCGGAACTCCGCCTGGCGTGGCGGGGAATCCAGATTCGTGTATCCGATTACGACCAGGTCGAGCAGCCCGTCGTTATCCGCGTCAAACAGCAGCGCCTGGGTGTCCAATTCACCATGGAGATCCTTCAGGCCGGATTTCTGAGTGACATCGGTAAACGTTCCGTTGCCGTTGTTCTTGTAAAGACGGACGCCGCCCAGGCCGGTCACAAACAGGCTAGGATGTCCGCTGTTGTCGTAGTCGGCAAAGGTTGCGGAGATCGACCGGCCTTCGCCTTTCAGCCCGGCTTGGTCGGTCACGTCGCGGAAGGTACCGTCGCCGTTGTTGTGGAGGAGATGGTCTTGGCCTGTGGGGCTGGTTACGAACAAGTCCATATGGCCGTCGCTATCATAGTCTCCCACCGCCACGGAAGACCCGAACAGCGGAACCAGCCTCTTCCTGGCAAAATCCAAGGAGTATTCTGAGTCTTTGATCTCGCCCGGCGCTTCGGCCATCTGGGAACTCTCCTCGCCGGCGGCGGCAGCGCCCAAGGTAGAGCGAATGTCCTCAAAAGAGACTCCCCCGGAAAACCTGCTGCCGGTCGCGATCGCGGCCGTTTTCGGTACGAGGATAGCTCCGTACTTTCCGCCCTCCAGTGCCGGATTTTGGAGTGAGATGCTGGGCACCTTGTCACTTACCTCCTGGTGCAGCTTCAGCATCTTTTCAGCGTCCGCGCGGCGTCCCAGGCGGACCAGAATGGTAAATGTATGGAACAGCGAGGCGACGTAAAAGTTCTGTCCGCGCGCAAAGCCCATGGCGTTCAAATGCTCGTGGGCGGAGAGGGCTTCCTTCAGCTTATGCTCGGCAAAGTAGACTGATCCCAGATTGAACCACGCGCCGGGGTCGTTGGGGTCGGCGGCAATGACCTGCTTGAGTTCGGACTCGGCCAGCGGGTAGCGAAGTTCCCGCTTGTACAGAATGCCCAGGTTGTAATGGATTGCTACGGATTTGGGAGCCATATGAGATGCGGTGCTCAGGGCTCCGAGCGCCTGATCCAGTTTGTTCACTTGCATCAGCGCCATTCCCAGGTCCATGTAATCGGTGGCCAGAGCATGGCCGGAGGCGACAACTTTCTGGAACTGTTCAGAGGCCTGGGTGTACTTGCCCTGTTCGTAGTACGCTTTGCCCAGGTTGCGGTCGGTCTGAATCTGCGGCGCCACGGAAGATGCCGCGGCGCGGGCCGGCTCGGCAACGTTGCCGGGCTCAGCCGGAGAACGGCGGCCCAACACACCGAGCATCAAGGCTGAGGCCACGACCACCCCAAAGATCTTCAGCGCCTTCTTCATAAAATCTCGTTTCATCATGCTCCTTACGTTCGGAGATCACTCTCACCGTAGCCAACGGATTATATAACGAGCAGCACGCCATGCCGAGCAAAGTTACCGCGGGCTTTGGGGGGAACCCCGTGCGCCGCAACTGTCCGGGATCTGCACGGATGAGTTTCTGCCCTTTGCTCCCGCTCGCCGGTCTCAACCCGAGTTCGGCCCGGCGGGTTATACCCTCGCCAACCCAGTAATGGGCCCGGCCTAGTGTTGCTCTGAGGTCGGCGTCCCAGGAATATTCGGATTGCGAGCGTACCGGCCGGTCTGCGAGTCGGCCAGCACGATGTGATGGTTGTCCAAAATCATCCCGGTGGCCTGTCCCATCTGAACCAGCGCTTGCGCATAAGTCTGCCGGGCTTTAGCCTCATTCCCTTCGGCAGTGACCAGATTGCGTTGCATTAGGATGACGTTCAACGTTGTGGAAACGCCTTGCCGCAATTTTTTGATCTCGGCGTCCAGAGCCTGCTGAGCGTACACTCTGGCTTTTACGGCAGCGTTGATCTGGGCTTTGGCCTGAGTAACGGCGATTTCGGCGTTGCGGACTTCCTGCTCGATTTGGTTCTTCTGGAGTTGGAGCGAGGTTTCCATCTCGTGCTGTTCGACCAGAGCTTGGGCAGCGTTGGCCCGTTCGGCGCGGTTCCGGATGGGAATGCTCAGCGTGAGTCCAACGGAATAGCTTGGGTATTTCCCGCCGAAAATTTGCCCGAGGGAATCCCCCAAGCCCCCCGGTCCGGTACCCGGGATGCCGATATACGGAACGCCCGCAAGCCCGTTGGACTGGTAAGTGGCAAAAGCGTCGAGCGAGGGCAACAGGCCGTTGCGGTTGGATTGAATCACGTAGTCCTGATTGCGGAGGTTCAGATTGTCCTGCTGGATTTCCGGACGGTTAACGATTGCCAATTTCATAGCCTCATCGAGCGGGGGAACGTCATTCGCTTTGGGTTGAGGCAGCGAATCGGTCGGGTTGATGTGGAGGTTTGCAAGCTCCGTGCCTACCTTCTTTGCGATCATGGTCTTGAGCACCTCCTGCTGTTGCAGGAAGGTAGTATCCGCCACGATCAGGTTCTGTTGGTCGGTGGCAAGCTCGGATTCCGCTTGAACCACGTCGAGGGGAGCGAGCGTGCCGATCTGGACCTGTTTCTTGTCGTCGTCGACGAGCTTCTGGGAGTAACTAACCGCAGACTGAGCCACCCGGACCTGATCACGGGCAGCCAGCAATGTGTAATAGGCGTTGAGCACCTGGGAGACGGTGGTCATAACCTGCTGGCGAAAGACGCTTTCCGCAACGTTCATGTCGTTCCTGGCAATCCGGATGAACACTGCGTTGGCCCTGCGCCCGAATCCTTTGAGCAGATGCTGGTTGAGGCCAACCGTCAAGGTGGTGGGAATCGACGGATTGAATAAGGAGGTGGTTGAAGTCGAGCTGCTCCGGTCCCCGCTGACCGCTGCTACAAAGCTGGTCCCTGTGAAGAATCCCTTCCCAAAGAAAGTCGAGTACTGGGACGTGTGGCTGCCAAGCACCGAGATGCCATAGACCGTTGCGAAATTGAGCGGCGTCGAGCTGGAATTCAATCCAAAACTAGCTCCGGCAATGGGATCTCCAGGCCCGATGAAACTCGTGCTGGTCACGCCACCGCCCGAAAAGCCGCCGCTACCACCGCCGGAGACGCTCCCTACACCGCTGACGCCTGTGCCGATGGCGCCCGCGAACAGCGCGTTGGATAGCGGGGCTCCGCTGACGCCTCGGGCGGCGCTGCCGGCCTTTGTTCTGAGGACGTCGAGTCGCGCCAATGGAAGCTGGTATCGCGCTACTGCGATGTTCAGGTTGTTCTGAAGAGCGAGCTCCAGCGCATTGTCCAGCGAGAGCTCAAGCTTGTCTCCTTGGATCAGCTGGTTGATTTGCGGTGAATTGGTCAGCGACGGCGGCGGCACGTAGGGATACGAGTAGGCCTTGAAGATGGAACCGCCCTGCTCGTAATCAAAAGCCGGGGTTTTGGGGGCTGGCTGCTGTTGCTTGTTCTGCTGAGCCTGGAGCGCCTGGGGCGCCAGCGAGGCAGCTAAGAAAACTCCCGCGATGACAAGCCCAACGAGCCAATGCAGTTTTTCGCGTCTCATTTGGTAACTTCTTCCTCCACGATAGAATCCTTGCTATTTTACGCCCATTGAAGCTAGTTACGAAGTTCTTCGTCATTCGGTTTCACCTAGCGCGGCAGCGGGGCAGGCTCTTTTGAAGAAGCTGTTTGGGGAGTAACGGCGAGGGCTTCTATAATGGGAGCGCCGCCGGGACAACGCCGGGATGAGGTTTTTCGATTTTGCTGCCGGGATCCTCCCGCCTTTTCGGTGCGTTGTGTTGTGTGCGGGAACGCCATGAGAAATATTCGTCTGGTCATCGCGTACGACGGAACCGATTTCCACGGCTGGCAGCGCCAGCCGCAGGTTCCCACGGTTCAGGAAATCCTGGAAGAGCGCCTTGCGCAGATTGCCGGGCAGCCGGTGAAGCTGTGCGGGTCCGGGCGCACAGACGCCGGAGTCCATGCCGTGGGCCAGGTGGCCAATTTTCTGACAGACTGCTCCATACCTTGCAAGAGCCTGATGGTTGCTCTGAATGACGGACTGCCCGCCACGGTGCGCATCCGAAAAGCCCAGGAGGTTCACAGCAGTTTCCATGCAAGGTATGATGCGAGTTCCAAGACCTACCGTTACCGCATCCTGCAAGCTGCGGTT
>JBJKQF010000146.1:0-13850 GCA_046705545.1 Terriglobia bacterium | reverse complement strand
ACTCAGGTCCAGGCCGCGGAACGCCTGGGAGCGCGCGCGGCATTTGATATTACCCAGCTTGCAAATCCCATCCGGGCGGTTCGGGAGCTTACCGAGGCCAGCCTAGGCGCCGACGCCGTTATCGAAGCCGTGGGCGTTCCCGAGACATGGCAATGGGCCGTGCAGATGGTGCGCCGCGGAGGAACGGTCAATTTGTTCGGCGGCTGCCCGCGCGGCAGTCATGTGCAGTTTGACCCTTCGGTGTTGCACTACTCGGAAATCACCATCCGGTCCACCTTCCATCACACTCCCGAGTTTATCCGCAAGGCTCTCGATACCATTGCGCGGGGTGAGGTCCGTGCCTCGGATTTTGTTACCTCGGAAATCCCTCTCAATGAGCTGCCAAGCTTTTTCAAAAAGATGAAACAGCGGAACGGCGAGTTGAAGGCAGCCGTGATTCCATAGCAACTTCTTTTGATGATCCCTGTTTGAGAGACTGCGAAAGCAAATAACGGTCGTGGCGTCTGTGGAAAAGTGCAACGTTTTGCACAGATTCCAGCTAATTACCCCAAAAACCACGATTATGTGGTGCCCAACCTCCCCACGACCTCCTGAAAGGCCCCTATCTTAATCATTCTGAAAAGCTTACTACAAACAACTACAACCGCTTTATTTTCAGAAACTTGCGAGCTCACTCTCCACTCTAATATCCGCCCTGCTTCTGCTCATAAGTACCACTTGGCATATGGTACGCAAGTTCTTGCTCATTCCCAATTACCGATATATCCTAGGTGTAATTGCTTGGTTGGCCTGCAGCAAAAGGCCTGCTCGCCGAAGGCTGCAGAATTGCAGGATGCCAACCACGGCGGCGCGTAGTCGGTTCCTTTTGTGCTCCGGGAGGGGGCGCCATGGAAGTAAAATCCCGCACGAGGGAGAAGGAATGAAATGGTAGCCTCTATTGAGAAAATATTTACACTTTCTTCTGCTCGGATTGGAAACCCGATTCAAGCCAAATGGCTTCGGCGGGGTTTGGAATTAACCCTCCTGCTGGCATTAGGCATATCATGCGCCTATGCGCAGGCGGCGGTTGAATACGGCGGCGCCATGTCCGGAATATCCGGCAGCATGAGCAAGATGAACGCAATGAAAGACGCCAAGTTTCCCTCGGGTACGGCATCGAAGGGCGATGTCATCATGAGCAAGCCGTCATCTGGAAAAGGGTCAAAGTTTATTGACGACTCGATGGTTCAAGGTTCCGTGGAGGCTAATCGCCACTTTTTTGAAGACAAAGCTGGAAAGGACGCGGCCAAGCTGATGCTTCGGTCCGTCCCCACAAACGCCTACGTCCGTTTGGACGGAAAAATCGTGGGGAGAACACCGCTGCTATTGGTCCTTCCCCCGCGCCAATACAAACTCTCCATGGACGGTACACGGATGGAGCATGCTGAACGCGAAGTGGACCTGCTTCCCCATGAGACGCGCGAATATTCCCTGACCTTAAAGCCTAAGTATCCGACCCAGGTCCAGATTCAATTGCATTGAAGGTTTAGGCAGGCGGCACGGAGTAAGTAATGGGTGGATTCGGGTACGATCGCCAAGTGTTTGTTAAACCGAAGGAGACTCCTCCCTCGGGGCGGTCACCGCTTCCTGGGGCTCTGGTCCTGATCCTGGTTGCAGCTTTGGGAGCGTTTGCAGCCTACCGGTACATCAAGGCCGGCGGCCTCTCCAACGTCGATCCCGATACCGGCAACGCGCAAATCAAGCAGCTCCAAAAGAAAATTGACGTGCTCCAGGCCCGCATCGATGAGCTGGAGAAAAAGCGGCATCGGACGCCTCACGCGGAAGACCTAAACCCGCCTGAAGCAAAACCCAAAGCAGCGCCCGCCCAAACGGCCGTGGTGTCTCCTCCTCCTGTAGTTCCCGCTCCCAAGCCCCCAGCTCCAAAAGCCCTGGCGGCGGTTTCCTCGCTACCCCAAGCCACTCCCGCCGCGCCACCTGCGGCTGATTCCAAAACAGAGGAACGCTTGAATCTGTTGAAGGGAGACCTCGCCTCCAGCCACCAGGAATGGCAAGCGACGGTCAACCGCCTGGGGAACGTGGTGGGCGAGCTCGATTCGCAGCGAAACCTTGTGAAGCAGAACCAAAGCGATGTTAACCAGCTTCTAAGAATCAGCCGCCGGACCGGGGTGCCTTTTGCGCTAAAGAAGGGATCGCGCTATCAACGGGTGGGACCGATCTCCATTAAGCTTGCCAGCACCGACGTGTCCAACCAGCGCTATACCTTGCGCATGATAGTTGACGATAAATCGGTTGAACTGAAAGACCGGGCCTTGAATGAAGTCGTCCAATTCTTCACAACGCGCAGCCAGTACCCTGTCGAGCTTGTCGTTTCGCAGATCCATAAGGGTCGAGTCAAGGGAATGCTCGCAGTTCCCAACGACCTGAATCCTGCCAATGAAAACGCCCGGATGCGGCCTCAGTAAAACTCCCTACCCGTCGCCTCCTGACCTATTTTCGCGCCTTGCAGAAACACAAGATGTAACCCAGCGTCTCCTCCAGGTGATTGCGCGCGCGGACAGCACGCCGCCTTAGAGACGCGGAGTCAAGACACGGTTGTCTCCTGAACGTTCAAGACGCGGATTAAAAAGTGCAGGACCTTTGGTGGGTTAAGGAAGCTCTTAAGGTTTGCTCAACTCGCTCCTTGGCGAACGGTAACCGCCCGGGGACCTTTGGGGCCGCCCTCCAGCTCGAACTCAACGGCCTGTCCCTCTTTCAAACTGTCGAAATTCAGTTCCTGGAGGCTGCTGCGGTGGAAGAAGATCTCCTTTCCGTCTTCCGCGCGGATAAAACCAAAACCTCGATCCCGAATAACCCTCTTGATTATCCCTTGCATAAGCACCTCGCATGCAAAAAGCAGGGTTGGTTCTGTCACGAATTTTGGTGAAGCTTTCGGGCAGGTTACTCCAAAGCGAAGCTCCCTCCTTTGCATTGATTTCAATCTAGCAGCGCCCAAATCGTTTGTCAAACGCCCATATTTTCCGGCTTCGAAGTCCCCTGTCGACAAGTCAGTAAACGGGTCTGCACTTTGCGATTCCGGACCGCGCAGCAGCCCTGTCTATACTTCCCCGAGGTTGCAGGTGTGCAAGTTTCCGATAGGCAACGGAATTATGGTGCGTCGGGAGGATTTAGGACCCATCGGTTCTTGCGCAGAAACTGGTCAATGAGCGGGATGTCCCGGCCATCGCAGGCAATAAGCCCGCAGAAAGCCGCGTCGTCTGCCACCCCGGGGTTGAGGCGCGCAGCGGACCGAAACGCCGCCTGGGCATTCTTCTTCTCTCTTTCCTGCCAGAATTCGATAGCCTGAAGAGCCAGCATGGAAGCTGATTGCGGCTCGGCCCCCAGGGCCAACGCACACTCCGCCAAGGACGATTCCATCTTTCGTTCCCGCCACAAGACCAAAGCCATCACCCGGTGGCCCTCCGCCGCCTGTGGGCTGCGGGCAATCATGTCCTGAGCTTGCGCTTGGGCCCCCGCCAAGTCGCCTTGCCGCAAAAGCAGCAAGGCAAGCTGCTCCGCGCCAGGCAGAAAGTCCGGCTGCTGCGCAACGATGCCAGCCAGCATCTGTTTGGCACGGCCGCTCTGTCCAGCTTTCAAGAGCAAGAGGGCAAGCCGGTAGCGAGCGTGCCAGTCTGTAGGATCGAGTTTCAGCGCTTTTTCAAGCAAGCTCTGCGCCTCAGCATGCTGGCCGCTACGGGACACTAGTTCGGCCAGCTCCACATAGGCAGGTTCTAAATCCGGTGACGCAGCGATAGCCCGCCGGAAATACATTGCAGCTTCCCGGGGCTTCTGCTGAAGCAGACGCAACTCACCCAGGTTCAGGTTGGCTGAAGCGTTAGTGGGATTTTCAGTTAAGGCCATCTGGTACTGAGCCTGTGCGCTCTCCTGGTCACCTATGGCGACCATGGCCCGTGCCATGGTGACGTGGGCCAGCGAGCGCTCCGCAGGCGACTTCGCAATTTGAATAGCTTTGGCCGCCTGCGCTTGCGCCTGCTTTTGGCTTCCCGTCGCCAGGGTTAATTCCGCAAGATCCAGGCGCATCTTGAAATTGCCCGGGGCCAGCGCAACGGCCTTTCCAAGCTCGCTCAAAGCGAGAGAGCGAAAGTCATCCGGACTCAGGCTCGGTCCAGCTCCTGGCATGGAAGGCGGCTTCTGGTAGAGCAGCCAGGCAAGTTTGCCCAAAACATAATGAACGCTGGCGTCTCCGGGGTCGAGCCTTGAGGCCGCACGCAGCTCATTCCAGGCGCTCGACGGATTCCCTTGCTCCCAGAGAGCCACGCCAAGCTCACGGTGTGCGGATGCCGAAAGCGGGTCTGCGTCAATCGCCGCGCGAAAGGCCGCCTCTGCTGCGGAGAAGTCTTTCTTCAGCAGCGCCTCATCCCCTTGCCGGACCAGGGCCTGCGCCTTGGCAGCCGACTCCGGGTGGGGTTGCGATTCCGTGGATCGAGGGGCGGCGGGCGTTTGCGCCTGCGCGGCAAATTGGGCAATGGGAATCACTAAACCAGCGAGCAGCGCGATGCCCAATCCGCGCGCGAGCACACGGGGCGCCAGTCGAGTTCGATAGGCAGAAACTGCTGCTTCAATGAGCGACGCGGATTTGGCGAGGCTCGCGCAGAATGATTTCAGGGCGGCCATTGTAAGTGGTAATTTCCCCGGTAAGTTGGACTTGCCTTCCTTCCAGATCTGCGATGTTCCCGAATTGAGCGCGCTGATCGGCAAAGATCACGGAAGTAAAGGGGCACTGCCGATAGTCCTGGCAAAAGTCCAAAAATGTTGCGCCAGAGCGCGACGTAAAAACCCGCAACACCCGTCCGGAAACGCAAGTGTTCTCGCCCGTGTGAAGCTTGGCTTCATCAATGGACACGCAGCCGTCCTGAGAGGCCTGCCGGCTGCTGTGCGAAGAGTCGAGACGAGCTGAGTGACGGGCGCCAATTCGGTAGGCAGCCACCGCTACCACCAGGGGCGCCAGGCATCCCGCCAGGACCGCAGCCGAGGTTTGTCGTCGTGTCATGCCTGCTCGACAGCGGCCGCAATCCCTTGCCCTGCCCTTCTGCACTTTTCACGGCCGCGAGATTTTCCAGCTTAGCGTAGTCCGAGTATACCAAACGGAGTCCAGGAGCGGATGTAGACGCTCTGCCCGGCCGTCACTTGTTGCCTAAACCAAAGACGGAATGAGGGTCAAGCTCAAAGTGGTAAAGCTTGGCAACGGTAACTTCAAACCGCCGAAGAGGAGAAGCTTGATGGAGCGCCAAGGCGAGCAATGTTCCCAACAGCGGCCCCAGCCAATAGACCCACCAACCGTGCCAATCCGCGGAAACCAGCGAGGGCCCAAGGCTTCTTGCCGGATTCGTGCTGGTGCCCGAGATCGGAGCCTCAAGGTACACCATCACCGCGTAAAGGAAAGGGAAAAGACCAGGAGTGTAAAGACGGAGGCGGCGATGCCCAATGAAGACAAAAATCCCCATGATCAAGCAGAAAGTCGTGATTGTCTCACCCAGCACCGCCTGCGCAGCCGTGAAGCCCGGGCCCGGATAGGTTGCGCCAAACTGAATGCTCGCTCCCATCGATCCCCAGGCAAGCAGAGGCAGCGCGCCCACCGTACCGCCGGCTAACTGGGCCAGGAAGTATCCCACAGCATGTCCCCGGCTGATCTTCCGTTTGATCCAGAAAGCCAGAGTCACGACCGGATTGATGTGCGCCCCGCTGACCTTACCCACCGGGGAGACGGCAATACTTCCCCCAATGGCGCCAAACAGGAAGCCGGTGAGCAGGCGGCGGAGTCCGGCATCAGGCAGGAGTGCGGCAACCGGACTTCCCGTTCCAAAGTCCAGGATGACCACAGAAACTCCTGCCGCCACCAGCAAAGCCGTTCCGATAAACTCAGAGAAGAACAGCTTGCCGTAAATGCGCGCGGCGCCACCCTTGCGCCGATGTCCGCGAGACATGATGGGCAGAAACTCTCTTGCTGGAATTGGCCAAGGAGCGAATGGCCTTAAGCTGCCGCACTAATGGGGTTCCGGTCCCTCCGTGACTTGAACCAAGTCGTTCGGCCGGATCCACTTGGCAAAAGCGTCTTGGACCTGGGCCGCCGTCAGCGCGACGTATTTGTGCGCGGCCACAATGGGTTCATCAAGCGGCAGGCCGATGTCCGCGCGGTAAATCAATCCGCCGGCAATGCTATCCACACTCGATTCGGCGAGAGGAATCTCCCGCAAAAGCATCGCCTTGGCCTGGCGGAGTTCATGCGGCGTCACCGGTTTGGTTTGCATTTCCTTCAGGTCGCGGATGACGATGGCGCGCGCCTTTGAAACGTTGGGAGGGTCGCAGGCATAATTCACGCGATAGATGCCCCGGGTCTTGCCGATGCTGAAGGAGGATGAAACGTAATACACCAAACCTCCATTCTCGCGCAGGTCCTGATATAGCCGGGTAGCGTAAAATCCGCCGCCCAGAACGTGGTTCCCCAGTTCCAGGGCGTAATATTCGGGATTGAAGCGGTTGAGGCCCAGCGTTTCAGCCAGGGTTGCACGTACCTGTACCCGGCTCTTGTCAGGGACCGCCGTGGTCGACGGCTGATTATTGGGCACTTCAGGCAGAAGGGTAGGCGGCTTGGGCCCCACGGCCTTCCAGTCGCCAAAATACTGCTCGATCACCTTCTTCGCTTTCTTAGGAGTGATATTGCCCACCACCACAATGGTGGTCAGATCCGGACGGAAGGCATAATGATAGTAATCTTTGACGTGCTGAAGCGTCAGGCCCAAAACAGTTTTAGGAGTCGCCTGGCGCAGGGATGGGTCGTCCTTCGGGAAAAGCGCGGCGCTGAGTGCGCGGCTGGTTAAGTAATCCGGGCTTTGAAGTTGTCCGGCTACCGTCTGAGCCAATTGGCGTTGCGTAATCCTAAAGGCTCTTTCAGGCAAGGCGGCGTGCAGTTCATTGTCTGCCAACAGTTGCACTCCACGCTCCAGATGCTTGGAAAGCACTTGGACCGAAAAGTCTGTCCCGGCAGATTCGTCGGCGCCGATATCATCGAGAGCCTTCTGAAAAGCGACTCGATTGAGCGTTGTGGTGCCGTATGAGAATAAATTGCCAAGCTCATCGGCCACGCCTTCCTGTCCCTTAGGCGTTTCCATGTCCGGATTGTTCTTAATATGGCCGTAGACGCTTACGGTATTGCTGATCTTCTCCGGCTGCACAATCAGCTTGATCCCGTTGGAAAGCGTACTCACAATCGGACGCACCGTCGCATTCGGCACCGACAGCTGAGCAAGGGCCGACTCCGCCCATTCCGGCAGCTTCACGTGTTTCATGTGCTTCGGGGCGAAGGATTCCCTGCCCCCAAAGGACTTTGAGGAAATCGGCTTGCCGGAGGACTGCGGCCTAAGAACCGCCGTAATAGCCTCGTTCATCTGGAGATACTTGCGCGCCACGCGGTTTACATCCGCCACGGTAACTTTCTGCATGGCGCGAACATCGTCTTCCGGTGAGCGGCGTCCTTCCACCGCGAGCGCCGTGGACCAAGCCATGGCTAGCCCTGAAACTGAATTCTTCTGGAACTCCGCGCTCGCGATCTCATGTCGCTTTGCCGCAGCCACCAAGTCCGCTGGAAGCCCATCGCGAAGGTCCGCAGCCAGCACCTTTTGCATTTCTTCCGCCAGCTTTGCACCGTCGTCGCTCTTGGGAAAGGCTCCGATCACATACCCCAACCCAGCCTGTGGCAACGAATTTAAAGAGAAACCCGCATAGAGTGCCTTTCCTGCGGGAACGAGATCATACAAGCTGCCCCGCTGGCTGCTGAGCACGTCTGCAAGCACTTCGGAGGCTGCGTAATCGGGGCTGTCCGTCCCCGGCATCCGGAAGGAAATCACGGCCAGGCCATAGGGCAGGTCGGTATTCAAATTCAGAGTCGCCGCCTTGACCGGCTGCAAGTTGACCTCGGGACGAGCCGGAAGCTCTTTGGCCGGAATATCAGAGAAAAGCTTCTTGACTTCGCCAAGTGCTTGGCGCGGGTTAATATCCCCAACAATCACCAGAATGGCGTTGTTCGGCGCATACCACGTGCTGTGGAAGTTGTGGAGCATGGCCGCGGTAGTTTTCTGGAAAGAAGGGCGAGAGCCCAGAGCGTCGTGAGCGTACGGCGTGCCCTTGAACATTGCTTCGAGCAGCTTGGTGTAAAAGACATACTCAGGGTTGGAGAGGTCCTGCGCCACCTCTTGCTCGATCGCTTTACGCTCCTGGTCCCACAGTTTTTCGGAGTCAAGAACGCCACGCATGCGAATCGCTTCAATATGCAGGGAAACGTTCAGGTCCGCCGCCGGGACCGTAAAGAAATATTGCGTGACAGTCTGTTGCGTGTCCGCGTTAAACTGCCCGCCCATGGAAGCGGAGATGTTCGCCAGCTGGCTTGCGGAAAGTCCGGGACTGCCGCGAAACATCATATGTTCCTGCGCATGCGCGGTACCGGGAAATCCCGGCGGCGCTTCGTTGGAGCCCACGCGGTAGTTCATTACCGTCGTCACGACGGGGGCCAGCGGGTTCCGAACAATCACCACCTGCAGCCCATTCTTTAGAGTAGCTCTGAGAACTTGCGCAGCCTGCGCTTTGGCGCTTCCGAAACCCAGCGCCAACCCCAGCACCAGCAGGACCGGCAGAAACGTCGCTGCCACGCGCCGCGCCAGCCTGATCCTGAAATCCCGATTTGAAAGCAACGCTGCATCTTGTTTGCAGCCGATTGGTCGAATTTCCATCATTCTCTTAAACCCTCACTCCAGTGTCAGCGTGGCGACCGGACGACTGGCGTCCAACTGCCCGGAAACGGTCCGGTATCGAGGCCAAAACGTGGACAAAACAACTCCCGATTACCGCCGCCTTCTCTGCCTTTCAAGATTGTTTGCACTTGATCCTAATGTTGACTTTCCCCTTGCCCCAGGCCCGCAGCGCAATCTCACGACCCGCTCGCAGAGCCCATAATTCATTAGATGCAGATTCGGCGGCCGCCGGCATTAGGGCAGGCTCCATAAAGTCCCGGCCCCAATGCAATTGCCGGCTGCCAGGCTTTCCGGACGAAGGCTGATGCCCCGGCTGCGGACTTTAAGAAGTTATCATAAAATCCGGCCGACTGAGGACCTATGCGCTATTCGATGCGGCCCGTTTCTCATGAAATTTTGCCCGCATCGTACACTCAGCATCGACATACGGAAAGCAAAGGTATTAAACTGTTACAGAGGTAACCGCTAAAGGAACCTCATGTCTAGGTAGTCAGGCACGCGTTGCGCCTGCCCGGAGACGGAAAAGGCTATACCCAGCTAATTCCCCCGCAAATGCTCGCGTACAACGTGCTGTGACCTAGCTCACATATAAAATCTGACCGGTGGACATAGAATAAGTCCATTACATTGGCGGCGATGGGGTGAAGATGGGAAAACTACATGAAGTGCTGGCAGAGCGTATTCCGAAGCTTCGCGAGCAAGCGCACGCTCTGGTCAAGGAACACGGTGCCACCGTAATCTCCGAAGTGACTGTGACCCAGGCATTTGGCGGCATGCGCGGCGTAAAAGGCTTGGTATGTGACACTTCTGTTGTCGAGCCGGACAAAGGGCTGATCGTTCGCGGAATTCCCATTGGAGAACTCACCAGCCGAGTACCGGAGGAGATCTTTTATCTGCTCCTGACGGGAGAACTTCCCGATGCCGAGAGCCTAGCCAGCGTCCAGCAAGAATTCCGCGACCGGGCCCAGGTTCCCTCCTATGTTTGGAACGTCCTCAAAGCCTTGCCTTCCGATTCGCACCCCATGACCATGTTCAGCGCGGCAATCCTCTCCATGCAGCGCGAGTCGGTGTTTAAGAAGCGCTACGCCGCTGGCATGTCGAAAGTCGAGTATTGGGAGCCGCCTCTCGACGACGCGCTAACTTTGCTGGCCCGCCTGCCGGGGATCGCGGCGGGTATTTATCGCATTCATTTTGGCAAAGGCGAACCCCTGCCCCCAAATCCCAACCTCGACTGGGGCGGCAACTTCGCCTCCATGCTGGGTTTGCCGGACCCGGCTGGGGAGTTCAGCAACTTTGTCCGGCTCTATTTGACCGTCCACTGCGATCACGAGGGTGGCAACGTGAGCGCCTTCACCTGCCACACAGTTGGCTCCGCATTGTCGGACGCCTTCTATGCCGTCTCCGCCGGAATGAACGGTTTGGCAGGACCGTTGCACGGTCTCGCCAACCAGGAGTGCCTCCACTTCGTGCTGGGCATCCGCGACAAGTATAAAGGAGCGCCCACCGACGACCAGTTGCGCGATTATGTTCGGCAAACGCTTAAAGAGGGCCGGGTCATCCCCGGTTACGGCCACGCGGTTCTGCGCGTCACGGACCCGCGTTTTACTGCTTTCCATGAATTTGGAACGCGCGTTTGCCCTAATGATGAGGTCTTCAGGATTGTCGATCGCCTGTTCGACGTGGTGCCTGGAATTCTTAAGGAACAAGGAAAGATCAAGGACCCGTGGCCCAATGTTGACGCCGGGTCTGGCGCCTTGCTCTATCTGTTCGGACTGACTGAATTCGACTGCTACACAGTCTTGTTCGGCGTTTCAAGGGCTCTCGGAATGTGCTCGCAGCTCATCCTCAACCGCGCACTCGGAACCCCCATCACGCGGCCGAAGTCAGTCAGCACCAAATGGATCATGAAAACCCTCGGGACTTCCGCGCACGTGGCCTAGCTAACACGGCCTCTTCCCTGCCCCTGGGTTTCTCGTTGAGCAAGCGCAACCCTCGGAAGGGAGCACACCATGATTGAAGCAAGATTAACCCTGACCACTCGCGGCGAAAGCGGGCGTCAATTCTTAGGAGAGTCCGGATCAGGTCACCGGGTCGTAATGGATGACTCTGAGGGAAACACCGGCGCCAAACCCATCGAGTTGGCGCTGCTGGCCTTGGGCGGCTGTATGGCTTTTGACATTGTCAGCATTTTGCGGAAGATGCGTCAGCACGTCACCGCATATGAGGTCGAACTCAACGCTGAGCAACGCGACGAGCAACCTCGCGTCTTCACGCAGGTGGAAATCAAACATCTACTGCATGGCGAAATTACTCCCGAAGCCGTTAAGAGAGCCATCCATCTCTCGGAGAGTAAATATTGTTCGGTAGGTGCGATGGTTTCAAAGACTGCGGAAATCAAGACCACCTTCGAAATCATCCCTGAGAACGTTTCCGCAATTGCCAGCAAATGACGCTCGCTCAGGAACTCTTTCCGCCAGCGTGGGTTCCATCCATACCTGGAGCACACCGCAAGGCACTCACGCCCCAAAGCCAAAAACCACTGATATCATCGAGTCCTGACCGCCTGCGCTTACGGCGCACTGTTGTAATAGACGCCCGCCGAAGCCACCCCCGTCGGCAAGGCGGAAAAAATCTGCCCGCCCAGCAAAATTAAACGCGGGGTTGAGCCAGAGGACGCAAGCGGGCTCACGATTGCCGCGGCGTTATAGACATTCGCACCGGGCGAGTTTCCCGCCGCCACGCCGCTCCAGGCAGCCAGTGTGCCATTTGATTGGATCGTGCATTGCTCAAGCTCCTGCGAACCCGGGCTCGCGGCATAAACCCCTTCGCCGTTGATCAAATGGCCGAAGACATTCCAGGTAACATGCTTCTTCCGCTGTTGCAGGGTCGCTGAAGCAGCATTCCAAGCGCCGACTGACCCGTTCAGAACACTGGCAAAATTCACATTCGTCGTCCCGGTATTAAGGGTCCCGATCTCACTGGGCGTGGTCGAACTCTTGATATCCCCGTTAAGAACATAGAGGTTTCCGGAAAACCCAAAGACCGTCGCAAAAGAAATTCCCATGGGGTAGGAGTTTGATGAGGCATTCCACGTCCCCAATGTTCCGTCCGAATGGATCGCCGCGGAGTAAACGTACGGCGACGGGTCTCCACTCGCATTCAATCCTCCCACGACGTAGACGTAGCCGTTATAAATCGTCGCTGCCGGGCCTACCAAGGTTTGAGGAAGCGTGGAAGAAAGCGGTGTCCAGCTTCCCACCGCCCCGCTGTTGGTGTTGACGCTGGCCATATATACGGTCGAGGTTCCGCCCGGAGCGTCACTGACGCTTGCCTGCCCCCCCAGCACGTACACGAAGCGCGAGCCTGTGCCTACCAGCGAGTTACTGGGATCAGCTTCCGCCATTGCCGCATAGGCGCGCGGTGCGGGAAGTTGATTAGTGGGAATATTCGTCCAGCTTGGGCCCACAGTGCCATCTGCCGCCAGCGTATTGCAGTACACCGTCTGCATGTTATTGACCTGATTGTTGCCTCCCGCCACCACCACAAAGGCACTGCTGTCGCTGATGGGGACCGCAACAGCGCTTAGTCCGCCCAGCGCGACGGGCAACGGGGTGGTCGTCTTCCAAGCCAGGTTGCTGGCATTGAAAGCAAGACTCTGCGCCAAAGTCAGCGTCACGTCGTTGCTGCTACCCCCACTGGTTGTCACTCCTACCTTGACACTTCCAGGCACGGTAAATTTAGTGGTCCCGTCTCCGTCTGGAACCGTCACCTTAATGCCTCCATCCGTCCAGTCTCCAGCATTCGGGGTAACGGTGGCTGTGATGCCTGAAGAGTCCTGGGTAAAAACGACTTGCCCCGGAGAACTTTGAAAACCGCTGCCATTGATTCGAATAGGTAAATTCACAGGACTCGCAGGACTGGTTGAATTGTTGATATTTTGAATTGCCGGAACTGCGGGCGGGGTTGTAGTACTGCTACTCGATGTCCCACTTGATCCTCCACAGGCGGCAACGAAACCCGCCACACAAAGAAGGAGCACAACGCGGGCCGCCATCCCCCACTTCTGCGCCCGCTGGACACCTCTTCCCAACCGCATGGCTAGCATCGTAACATCCACACGCGCATTATCCATTTGTGCGTCTCCTCGTATGAATTCCCCGGAACCGGCTCGAAATTCGAACCCAGCTTCAAAATCTGCTTATACACGAAGGTTATATGGAAAGTAAGCTGCCCCAAAGGACAGTGCCCCAATGGAACCCTTCGTCGCCCATGATTAGAGCCACAGTTTCGATGTTTAAGAAACAACAAGATGCGACCTACGGCACCTTTTGAATTCTACACGGTCGACGGCAGGTTCAACAACAGCGGCGGGCTCTAATTTTCACGCCGATCAGTAGCAACCTTGTCACGACCGTAAGCATCGCATCGTCAAGAAATATCGATCGCGACGCTTGGGGCGGGGGATTCGATTCCGAGAGGAGGCATTTATGCGAAATACCCGAATATTCGTTGGTATGGGCTCTCTCATTGTTTCCTGCATTCTACTTGCGGGTCCCGCACAGATCCTTGGGCAGCAAACACAGAACAACCAGGGTTCTTTGACGCTCAAGCACGTAAAGCAAAAACTCAGTCAATACAACCAATATCTGAAACAGGCCGCCAAGGAAGGCAAAGCGGGCGACAGCGCCGGATTAACAACCGCCTTAAACAACTACTCCCGCGGCATGCAAGGCTTGAATACTGCGCTCAGCCAGGGGCATTTTAACGGCACCCCTTCTCAGGAGGAACAGGCTTATAACCGCGTCAAGAAGGCGACTCAAAAACATATCAATGTTCTCGAGGGCTTGCTCAATAACTCGAAGATCCCTGCACAGGGCAACGCTGGCATTACGAAGGCGCTTAGCGCTTCGCAGAATGGGCACGCGATGGCCCTCAGCCACCTGAAAACTCTTCAAACCCAGCGCTCCATGGAACAGGCAAACCGTCCCGGCTTTAGCCAAACGGGCGGCATGGGCCGGCCGGAAGGTGTGGGAGGCGGAATGTCCGGTG
>JBJKQF010000145.1:0-6635 GCA_046705545.1 Terriglobia bacterium | reverse complement strand
CCTGGATCTCCCGAATGCACAATGCTCCGCGACTCCACAAGGCTTCCATGATTTGAAGATCCAGCTTGCTAAGCTTGGGGACCGGCATGCGTTCCATCCTCCTACATCTGTCATTTACTCTACGACTTCAAAAAAGGCATATCAAGGGAAATGCGGCCCAGAGTCGGGGCTGGGGCAGGGCCTTCAGATCTGCGGTATGAGTTGCGCCATTGGGGCGCAGGGCTAAAGCGCTGCGCCGGCTGGCGCCCGCTTTTGCAGGATCATCCTGATTCCCCGGGCATTGTGGCCGTTCATGGTCTTTACCCGGAATTTCTCTTCAAGCAGCGTCAGGAAGTCCCTCTCAAGGCCCTCCAGGTATGCCAAGCTGTGGTGCCTCATGGTGCCGCCGTCCGCGAGATCAAAGACGCCATAGCAACGGTACTTGGGTTGAAAGCGCTTGTACCGCTCCCGATTCCGCCTGTCATCATGATTGATCAGGCAGTCTGACAGGTACAGGATGCCCCCGGGTTTGAGTGTTCGTTTCAGCTCCTGAAACAACCGCGCTTGGTCCTCCGACCTTGGGTTACCTGTCAGCACGGCTAGCAGAAGAACGGCATCGAATGTTTCGCTGGGAAAAGGAACCTCCCAGCCAGAGTTCTTTTCATACTGGGCGAAAGGATTCTCCGTCTTTGCCCGCTCGATCATTTTGGAGGAATAGTCAATCCCGGAAAGGTTGCTGAATCCTCTGTCGTGCAGTTTCCGTAAGGTACGTCCATAGCCGCAGCCATAATCCAAAATGGAACTGCGGCGGTTCACATACTTTTCAAGCTCGTTAAACAGCAAAGGATGGGCGAAGGTTTTCTTGCGGCCCACGGCGTCCCAGTATCCGCTCTGCGAAGGCATGAGACGATGATAACCAAGGGAGCGCTTGTTTAACAGCCCTCAGGCCTCCGGGTTGCGCTTGCGGCCGCCGCTACAGCCCGAGCGCTCACTGACCGCACACATGTTATATTAGAAAATGTTTACACGAACCGGGGCGACCAACCATTGGGAAATTGGGGACTGTCTTGAGCTGGCAATTTAGCCTTTATAATCGACTCATTACAAGTGCCGATCCCCCTCAATTTATTGCTGACACGTGAGGAACGGGTCTATGAGGCACACGCGGATTATTGTCACCCGCTACGGCGGGCCGGATACATTGCAGGTGGTTGAAGAAGAGCGTCCCGAGCCGAAGGATGGCGAAGTCCGGGTGAAAGTGCTGGCCGCCGGCGTCTCGCTGCCAGACATCATGGCGCGCGAGGGCATTCACCCTGAAACGCCCTTGGCGCCCTTCACGCCAGGATGGGATCTGGTTGGCGTTGTGGACCGGCTCGGCGACGGCGTTTCTGGAGTCGAGCCAGGACAACGAGTTGCCGCCATGCCGATACATGGCGCATACGCGGAGTTTGTCTGCCTTCCGAAGAGCGAGTTGATTCCCATACCGTCTTGATTGGACGCCGCCGAGGCGGTCAGCCTCGTGTTGAATTATGTTACGGCCTACCAGATGTTGCATCGTTCCGCCAAGGTCAAGTCCGGACAGCGTGTGTTAATTCACGGTGCGGCAGGCGGTGTCGGCACCGCACTCTTGCAGCTTGGCAGCTTGGCCGGCCTCGAGATGTACGGAACCTGTTCAGCGCAAGGCGCACGAGCCGTTACCGACCTGGGCGGTATCCCGATTGACTACCAGCACCAGGACTTTGTGAAGGAAATTCGCCGCCTCACGACCGATGGCGTGGACGCCGTCTTTGACCCGCTTGGTGGTCCTCACCTCTGGCGTTCCCGCAAGGCTCTCCGTCCCGGCGGGAGGGTGGTGGGGTATGGCCTCATTACCTCGATACGCGGGAAGGGATTGACGTCTGGCTGTCCCGGCCGTCGTCAACGCTTTCGGGGAACCGCCCTCTTCGGCCTATACACCGCCGCAGGCTGGCTTCTCCCGGGCCGAAAACGAGTGGTCCCCTACAGCATTCAGACGGTCAAACGTCTGAAGCCGAAATGGTTT
Source organism: Terriglobia bacterium (assembly GCA_046705545.1). GTDB lineage: Bacteria > Acidobacteriota > Terriglobia > UBA7540 > UBA7540 > JAMCXS01. The sequence continues at coordinate 4,615 of JBJKQF010000145.1, read as the reverse complement.
CGCCGGGACTTGATCGACCTGATCGACCTCCTTGAAAACCATAAGATCAGGCCGCTTATCGCGCAGCGGTTTCCACTTGCCGAGGCAAGACAGGCACAGGAGTTGCTCGGCAAGGGAGGCGTGATCGGCAAGGTTGTGCTGGAGCGCGGCGGCTCATCGATCGAGTCAGGGCCGGCGTAAGAACGGCGTTTCGCCGGCGGTAGGTGCGGCTGCCCAGAGGCCCACGTTTGGAGACTGCACCAACCCTTTCAAGCAGTCATCGTCTTCCGAATGAAACCTAATCCTGCAGATTGAATGTGACGTCGATTTCGGTTTGCACTTCCACGGGCTGGCCGTTCAAGAGCGTTGGCTGGTATCGCCATTGTTGCACGGCTGCGAGCGCCGCCTGCACAAGCAGCGGATGCCCGCTCAAAACCTTCAGGCCCTTGATGGTTCCATCCCTCGCGATCAGAGCTTCCAACTGCACGGCGCCCTGGACGCGGGCCATGCGAGCCAGCGGCGGGTAGGGTGGCTTGGGGCCATAGATCAGCTTGGCCGCTTCAACGACGCCGCCCACATGGAAGGGAGTTTGTGCCTGAGGTCCGGGCGCTGGCGGGGGCAAGGTCCGAGTCATGCCGGGAAGGCTGCCAAACACTCCGTCCCTCTGGCCGCCGGGCACGATGCCCACCAGGTTTCCCGGCACTCCGACTGAGGTGGAAAGTGGAACGGCCCGGTTCTTGAAATCAGCAATGGTAGTGGGAATGACGGTCGGTTCCTTTTCCAAGTCCTCTATGGTCACCTGTTGCGAGGCGGCTTGGGGAGGGGCGGCAGCGGGAGCCCGGGGCGCCGGCGTGGCGGGCATGTTTATGATCGACAAAACTGTTTTCGGCAGCGCCTGTGTATACACCAGCGGAATGATGATCATCACCCCGACCACTGCGACCTCAATCATGTAAGCGATGGGCAGGGTCGCGCGCTTCCAGTTGCCGGTTTTGGCCGCGCTGTAAACCAGGTAGGCGAGGAAGCCCGCGACGTTCAAGAGCAGCATCAGCATCATCCACGGCCAACTGCGGAGCCGCAAATGCTGCGTGTCCGCGTAGGCGTAGGCGAGCATCAGCGCGGACAGGGAAGAAGCAGCCGCCAGGATCGACGCCTGTGTGAGCAGCACCTTGATGCCCGGTGTCTCCAGCAGCGGCAGGCCGAAATATGCCAAAGGGAAAGCCGCGATACCCGCGGCCACTACGATCAGCCAGTGCCGCCCGTGCAGCAGCGGTTCCCGGCTGGGCGATGAGTCGAGCAATGTGTCGCTTAGCATTGGCCACCTCCACCTGCAGCAAAGCCACGTGCTACGCTTCGGGTGCTTTCTTCTTTCCTAACTCTGTAGACACCACGGCGGCGAGGGATGTTCCGGAAATTTTCATTCGGCAATCCGCCTTTTGGTTGACCGCAGGTTGCTGCTGGGGCAAAATGCCCCGGAACGCTAAAACTTTTGCGCGCTTGCCAGTCGTCATCTCGCGGCGGGTTCGAAGGGACCGCCACGGGAATTTGGAAAGGAAGGTTGATGGATGAAGGTACAAATCAAGGTCGCGAAGCTGCAGCCGAACGCTACAATGCCCCGCTACGCCCATACGGGGCCGTTTGGCGATCTCGCGGCGGACGTGTCCGCGGCGGAGGCGGTGACTTTGGCGGCTGGGGAAACCAAAGCCGTGCCCACCGGCCTGGCGTTTGAGTTTCCGGAGGAATTCGGCGCGCTGGTCCGGGACCGCTCGGGCCTGGCGCTGAAAGGGATTTCAACGCTGGCCGGCGTGATCGATCCCGGCTACCGCGGGGAACTGAAAGTGGTGATGACGAACCTGGGCCGCGAATCTTTCGAGATCAAGCCCGGGGACCGCATCGCCCAGCTGCGCATCGTGCGCCGCATTGAAGCGGAGTTCACCGAGGCGGAATCGCTGGCAGAGACGCGCCGCAATACAAGCGGCTTTGGAAGCACCGGGCAATAACCCGGGCGAGCCGCGTCCTCAGGGTTTGACGACCCTTAAATGATTCTTGACGGAGAAGACGTTGGGAACGGTGTTGGCGCGGATGTTCACAAGGTTTTTATCCGCTTCACTGTCCACCACGCCTTGCAAGTCCACGTGGCCGTTCTTGACGATAATGCGAATGGGCTTGATTACCGCCAAGGAGTAACGCTGCAAAGGTTCATAGCCGTAAATGGCGCGGTAAAGCCTGAGGCGCAGTTGATCATCCATGCCGGAGTTCGGCAAGACTTCAATGCGGTTGTCAATCTTCTCGACGCCTTCAATCTTCTTCACCACGTTTTCAGCTTCTTTTTTCAAAACGGGCTGTGTGACTGCTCCCATCAAAGTGACGTCGTAGCCCTGCACCTTGATGACGATGTTGTCAAAGACGTTGTAGTAGGGAAGCGAGAGAATCTCACGGCGGGCTTGCCGCGCGATTCGTTCCACGGCGCGCGCGGGAATCGGGCGCTGGGTGCGCCCAAACAAGGCCAGCGGTGCTGCAAGGCTGGCGACGAAAAGGGTGATGACGATGGGCCAGCGCATTTCAGGCCTCCGTTTCTGCCCGTGAGGATGGAAGGCCCCGCGGCGGCGGGGTTCGATCTCCCAACCTAACCGGCGGATGAAATTGACTTACTTTCCGGCTTAATTCCTAGCCCTCAACCAAAATACACCCTGAAACTGCGCTGCGCAACGCCGCCCTCCGGAGGCTGCAGTCTTGACCGCCGCGGGCCCCGGGAAGGCCGGAAGGTTCGGAGCGGCTTTTTCCTGTTTCTTGTGGCACAATGTGGTTTCAGGGAAAACGCGATCCGAGACACGGGCGGCTCCGGGAGTTCCGGGCGTGCCCGGAGAAAGGAACTTGTAATGCGATATCTTCTGGCTGGGGTCCTGGCCCTTTCGTTCTGCGCTACCACCTACGCCGCCGAGGGCGGGGAAGTACAACGGCTGAAGCGCTCGGCGGAAATTATCAGCGAGATCATGAAAACTCCCGAGCAAGGAATTCCACGCGACCTGCTGGACAAGGCGGTTTGCGTGGCGGTGATTCCATCCTACAAGAAGGCGGCTTTCGGCTTTGGGGGCAGCGCGGGCAAGGGCGCGCTGGTCTGCCGGCGGGATGGCAACGGACCTTGGGGCGGGCCTTCCATGTTCACCATGGGCGGCGGAAGCATCGGATTCCAGATCGGCGTTTCAGCCACGGACATTGTGATGGTGGTTATGAACGCCAAGGGCGCGAAGAAGCTGATGGAGAGCAAGAGCCAACTGGGCGCGGACGCCTCGGTGGCCGGAGGGCCGGTGGGGAGAACTTCCTCCGCGGCCACGGACCTGCAGATGCACGCGGAGATCCTGACTTATTCAAGATCGCGCGGACTGTTTGCGGGGATCTCGCTGAAAGGCGCCGTGCTGAAGCAGGACGGCGCAGCCAACGAGCGGCTCTACGGCGGCCGGAAGTTCACTGCCCAGGAAATTTGCCTGGAGGGTAAAGTCGGTATTCCGGCAGCGGCCCGGGAACTGGATGCGGTGCTGACCAAATACTCGCCTCACGGCGGAGAAAAGCTCACGCAGTAAGGACAGGAAATCCGCGCTTGGCTGATTAGCGGCCCGCGGTTGACGCAATAAAAAAGGGCGGGGAAAATCCCGCCCTTTTTTATTTTTCATGAACTGCGATTCTGCAATCCTTCAGATCCAGCTAGCCGCGAAATCAAAAGCTACTTAATTTCGCCCGAGTAGATCCTCATTACGGTTCCGAGGAATTTAAGCGCCTCGGGTTTGGAGCGCTGGAAGGAGTTCCGGCCGATAATCGATCCGAAGCCGCCGCCGTCGCGGATGGCGCGCGCTTCGTCGAAGACGTTTTCATCGGCTGCCTTGGCGCCGCCCGAGAAGATCACGATGCGCCGGCCGTTGAAGGAGCTTTGGATGACGTGCCGGACGCGCTCCGCGAGCGTGCCGATGGGCACCTTTGCGGCATCGTAGGCTTTCTTGGCGGCTGCCTGCTCGATGTGCGCGCTGGGAAGCTTGACCTTGATGATGTGGGCGCCGAGCTGTGCGGCAATCTGCGCGGCGTAAGCCACCACGTCGATTCCGGTTTCGCCCTCCTTGCTCAAGTCCGCGCCGCGCGGATAAGACCACACCACCACCGCCAGGCCGTGGCTTTTGGCTTCTGCCGCGAGTTCCCTTAGCTCTTCGTACATGGTTCGCGAGTGTGCGGAGCCCGGATAGATCGTGAATCCGATGGCCGCGCAACCCAGGCGCAGCGCGTCGCGCACGCTGCCCGTGACTGCGGAAAGGGGATCGGCCTCTTCGTGCAGCACGTCATGGTTGTTCAGCTTCAAGATCAGGGGAATTTCTCCCGCGTGGCGCGCCGCCGCAGACTCCAGGAATCCCAGAGGGGCCGCATAGGCGTTGCATCCCGCATCCAGCGCCAGCTCAAAATGATAATTCGGGTCATAGCCCGGCGGGTTGATGGCGAAGCTGCGCGCAGGGCCGTGTTCAAAACCCTGATCGACGGGCAGAATCACCAGCTTGCCCGTTCCCGCCAGATATCCCGTGTTCAGCAGGCGCGCGATATTGGTTTTGGTTCCTGGATTGTCACTTTCATACCAGCTTAAGATTTCCCGTACCCG
>JBJKQF010000144.1:0-3934 GCA_046705545.1 Terriglobia bacterium | reverse complement strand
ATCCTGCGAGTTCAGAACCCTGGCTTCCTCCATGACTTCCTCGAGAAAAGCGGTTCTATTTCCGTATATCCTTAATTCGGTGTCAGGCACAGTTTTTCGTACCTGCGCGACTGCCCTGACGGCGAGATCTACTCCATTTCGCTCTACCAGAGACCCGTGGTACATGATGATGAACGGACCGCGCAGATAAGGATCCGGAGATGAATCAGGACGAGGTGCGCAAAATGGGAATATTTTACCGTCAGGGGAATTCATCACTACCCCGATCTTTTCCGGCGGGCAACTCCGCGCCGCAAAGATCTTGCGGCACGCCAGGTTCACGGTAAGCACTAGGTCTGCCCGCGACAGGCTCCACTTCTCCAACCATTTGATCAAGCGGACACTAAAGCTGCTTTCTTCTAGCCCAAAAATCGTGGTCATGAGTTCCGGCATGGGATCATGTTGGTCGAGGACGACCTTGGCCCCAAGCAGCTTGGGTACTAATCCGCTCACAACGAGGACATCTGGCATGTTGTGGACATACACCAGGTCATATCGCTTTTTGAGCGATCGTAGGGCCACGATCGTCGAGGAAACCATAATAAAGGCAAGGTACTGGTAGGCGTAGTCGAACTTCCCTCCACGGCGGTGGTGGATGGCGACCCGGCGTACGTTGACTCCATTTTGAACTTCACTTTTGCGAACCTGCCCGTCGCGCAGGCAGATGAGGTCCACGGTTGCTCCTTCTTTGATGAGTGCATCCGCAGCACGGCGCGGCCGCGGATCGGAAGGATAGGTGGAGAACATGACCATGGCCACACGCTTGCCGGCAAGACGCAAGTCGGCTGTGACGGGCAAAGCCTCCAAGCCGGAACTCTCTCCCTGTGACGTCCCAGGAGAGGGAGCGGTGCTAGAAGGATCGGCGGCAGAATTCATCTTGAATCACGCTGGTTGCGGGACAGAGTCTTCATTTCGTACCTGTACGTTGTAGTTGAAGCGTGTCACGTTGTGACCTTTGTAGCGGCCTCACATTGTGGGTGGTTGACTCCTTTTCCGCCTCGCGCTCGACCTTCATACGATTAGAAGCCCAGATAGCATCGAGGATCACCGAATGGTCAAACTTGCGCAGAATTTCGATGTTTGGCATGACGCAGTGACCGCCGATTACGCCCGGCGTGTACTTCACTGGAGGGAAGAATTTGATTTCTTCGTAGAACGAGACGATTTCGTCATAGTCGGCACCGGACCGATCGCAATAGCGCTCAAGTTCCTGCGCCCAGGCAATCATCAGACCGAAGTAGGTAGTTTCGCTGAGCTTGGCCAGTTCTGAAGCTTCCGGCGTGGACAAAATCTTGGTCTTCATGCCTAGAGATTCGAAATGTTCCGCAGCCAGCTGACCGGCGGCGGGATCGATAGCCCCGATAAACTTTACGTATTTGGAGAGCTCCTCCAGCATGCGAACGTGTTTGCCACGAACCGGGCTATGCACTACTGCGCTGCCCGTGCGCCCTGCAACTGCGCGGGTGGTTCCGATTCCTACTGTACTGTTAATGATGGTAACGGCGGGCTTGAAGAGTTCAATGTAGCGAGCCGTTTCCCCGACGAAGTCCTTGATCTCGAACGGATAACATACATGCAGAATGCGCACGTCAGCAATTTGCTCTTCCGGAGGCGCAATATCGACTCCCACCACCTCCCGTTGCTTTGCAATGAGTTCGAAGAGTGGTTTACCCACTTCGCCGAGTCCCACAACCACGACTTTGCCAACATTTCTCTGTTTCACAGCCAAGCCTCCTTGGAGAAACCTCCGAATTCCTCAAACCTCCGCCAGTTAACTACCTGACACTAGTGAATAACGACTGATGGGGGGACGAACAGAACCTAGAAATCCGGTGGCCTTACCTCACCGCATGGGAGGGGAGTGGTTTGCTTTTGGCAACATAACGCTGTGGGACGGCCGACACACGGCCAATACTGACATATCGGAATCCGTGCCCACTGAGTTCTTCCGGATTGAACATGTTGCGTCCGTCTACGATTAAGGGTTGCTCCATGACCGACCAGATGCGCCCCCAATCTACCTTGTGGAACTCATCCCAGTCCGTCACGATGATCAGAGCATCGGCATCTTTGACGGCTTCGTAGGCATCTTTGCAGTACTGAATATTCGGCACAACGGCTTTGGCTTTTTCGATGGCTTCGCGATCGTAAGCACTCACGATAGCTCCCTCTTGCAGCAGAGTCTGGAGCAGAGCGATAGACGGTGCGAAGCGAACGTCATCAGTATTGGGCTTGAAGGCCAGTCCCCACACTCCGATTCGCTTGCCGCGGAGCACCCAGAGCTCTTCGCGAACCTTCTTGATCAAATGTCCGACACGGTGTTGATTGATCTTCTCCACTTCCTTCAATAGCGAAAAATCGCAGCCTGATTTTTGCGCAATCCTGACAAACGCCTGCAGATCTTTTGGAAAACAAAATCCACCAAAACCGATCCCTGGATTGAGGAAGGACTTTCCAATGCGCGAATCGAGCCCCATACCCTCCGCAACTCTGGTGACATCAGCACCGACGACCTCGCAAAGGTCGGCGACCATATTGATAAAAGAGATCTTCATGGCCAGAAAGGAGTTGGAAGCGTGCTTGATCAGTTCGGCGGAGTTGGTATCGGTCACCAGGAAGCGAACTTCGTGGCCTTTTGCGCAAGCTGGGTGTACCGGACAGGTGAAAGTCTGCTCAAGGACCGGCAGATAGATTTCGTGTAGCAATTCGGCAGCGCGTGTAGATTCAACCCCAATTACGATGCGCTCCGCATGAAAGAAGTCTTCAACCGCCGAGCCTTCCCGCAAGAATTCCGGATTGGAGGCAACATCGTATTCCAATCCGCCCGCACTATGCAGGGCAAGATACTTACGCAGCTGCTGCCCGGTCTGCACCGGCACCGTGCTCTTTTCGATCACCAGCTTGTAGCCTTGCGCGCGCTTGGCGATAGTGCGGGCGACATTTTCGATCGCCGACAGATCGGCCTCGCCGTTGTCCAGTGGCGGGGTACCGACGCAGATGAAGATGGCCTGGCCGCGTTCAATGGCTTCCTCGGTGGAGCCCAGTTGCAGGCGGCCGGCAGCCCGGTTGCGCGTGACTATTTCTTCCAGAAAGGGTTCGAAAAACGGCATGTGGCCACTCTGGAGACTCGATAACTTCTGGGTGTCGGCCTCGGCACAAAACACCTCATGGCCCAGATCTGCTAGACACGCGCTGGTGGTCAACCCGACATAGCCTGCGCCGATGACTGAAATCTTCATAATCGATAGGACTCCACCTTATAGAGGTTCAAAACGCTACCGCCGCGCCTAAGCCACCGCGCCCTGCTGAACAAACTGTAGTACCTGTTCGGCGACGTATTCCTGCTGTTCCGCAGTGAGCTGGGGAAACATGGGCAGAGAGACAATCTCGGCCGCGACCCGCTCGGTGACGGGGAAGTCGCCCGACTTGTGTCCCAAGTGCGCGTAGGCCTTTTGCAGGTGCAGCGGAATCGGATAGTGAATGCCGGTTCCGATGTTCTGATTGTGCAGGAACGACATAAAGCCTTCGCGATCCTGCACCCGTACCACATACAGGTGATACACCGATTTGCCCCAAGGCGCATCGTGCGGCACTGCGATCTTTTCCGCCAGCGGAGCCAGCAGAGTATTGTAGGTCTGGGCGTGCTGGCGTCGCTGCTCGTTCCACTGCTCCAGGTGGTTCAGCTTCACCCGCAGGAAGCCGGCCTGGATCGCGTCCAGGCGTCCGTTGTACCCCTCGATGTCGTGATAATACTTGCGGGCCTGGCCGTGGTCGCGGAGCATGCGAATCCTCTTCGCCAACTCCGGGTCGTTGGTGGTGACGGCTCCGGCTTCACCGCAAGCACCGAGGTTCTTGCCGGGGTAGAAGCTGAAGGCGGCGGCGCGGCCCATAGAGC
>JBJKQF010000143.1:0-11013 GCA_046705545.1 Terriglobia bacterium | reverse complement strand
TCTGGAGCAGAATTTCGTTTGCGCGCTTCTGCGCAATGTGAAGGAATTGCGAGCCTCCCGCGATCTTTTGCAGGATCGGCACCATCAGTTGCGGATCGACCAAGGCTTTGTTGTCCAAGTCGGCTTGCACCTGGCGGAGCTCTGCCGGCAAGCCGAGGGGCTCGTACCTGGCTGAGAATTTCAGGGTTCCGATGTGCTGCTCAACGTTGCCGATGCCCTCAAAGAGGTCCAACAAGGCCTGGGCGCGCCGGTTCTCGGTGTAATTGAACTGCACCTTGTTCCGGTGTCCGTTGTTCTCGTAGCTAAAGGTCTTCAATCCCATGTTCGCTACTTTTCGATGGCTCTCGAGCTGAATCGAACGGAAATCGCCCAGTTCGCGCGCTAGCTCAAACAACTTCTGGGTCGTCTGCGCGGAAAGTTTGAGCGCGCACGGCTGCGGAGATTCATCGAGCTTGCGCCCCTGATAACTGCCCGAGCCCGTGGCGTCCACCGTGATCTGTTGATACTCCGGCACGCTTCCCTTCATGACCTTAACAAAGGTAAGCTGCGGAGGACTCGGAGCAACCTGAGCCGAGAACTCCCGAGGGGCCAGCGTAACAAGGGTAAAAATGGAAGCGCTCAAGCACATCGACAGGAGCGCCGTGCTACCACCAAGGCGTGATCGATTTGGGCCGTCCGCCATAACTCTTATGATGGGTCCGGGTTTCGCGTGACGGGAGGTGCTTTGCGGCCAGCTTCGATTCCGAGCAAGCGCGCGCTGAGGCGGCTTACCCGCCCTGAGCCAAGGATTCGAGCTCGGAGGCTTCAATGTCAAAGTTGGCGTACACGTGCTGGACGTCGTCATGCTCGTCCAGATCCTCCATCAGCCGCAACATCTGGGCCGCGGGTTTCCCTGAAAGCTTCACATAGTTCTGCGGCACCATCGAAATTTCCGCCACCGAAGGGGTTGCTCCGGCCTTGTTGAGGGCATCCACAACCTGCTGGAAATTTTCCGGAGCGGAAAAGACTTCCCAGTTTTCGCCGTCATCCTTCATGTCTTCAGCGCCAGCTTCCGTGATCAACTCCAGCAAGGCTTCCTCGCCGATTTTGGACTTTTCCACCACGATGTAACCGCGCTTGCTGAATATCCAGGTCACGCAGCCGTTTTCCCCAAGATTCCCTCCGTGCTTTGAAAGGAGATGGCGGATATCGGCAAGGGTTCGATTGCGATTGTCCGTGGTGATTTCCAGCATCAGCGCCACACCGCTGGGCCCGTAGCCCTCATAGACGGCTTCCTCATACTGCACTCCGGGAAGCTCTCCCGTGCCCCGCTGGATTGCCCGCTTGATGTTGTCAGCAGGCATGTTCTCAGCTTTGGCGTCGGCAATGGCGGTCCTCAGGCGGGCGTTGGAATTAGGGTCGCCTCCGCCGATGCGCGCGGCGACGGCAATCTCCTTAATGAGCTTGGTAAACATCTTGCCTCTTCGGGCATCCGCCACGCCTTTTTTGTGTTTAATGGTTGCCCATTTTGAATGGCCCGACATATTGTCTCTCTTCTCCCCACACAGCGGCGGCGTGCGCATGGCCAAAGCCTCGCGCCCGAAGGGCCGCCCGGAATTTGGCTATTTTCTTCCCGAAAAGTCTAACACAGGACCGGCCAGGAAACCATCGGCGGGACAGCCGCATGGAGCTTCGCGGGCAGGGGCTCAGAAGCGCCCAGCGCCTCAGGCGGCCGCCTCCTGCATGATGGCAAAGATGGCCGCCTCAACCTCCTGGGCCACCGGTCCCAGCCCAGCCGCTGCGAACAGTTCCAGCATCGCCGTGGGCCTGAGGGTCGCCAAGACAACGTCCCCTTCTTCCTGAAATACCGAAATGCGGCAAGGGAGCGCTGTTGAGATTTGCATGTCCTTTTCCAGAACGTTTTTGGCTTGCCTGGGATTGCAGACCTCAAAAATGAGGCAATCGCGCTCAAACTCAACGCCCTTTTCCTGCATCTTGGCTTTGAGGTCATGGACACCCATCACCCCGAACTTATGCTTTTGCACCGCCGCTTCAAGATCGCGGGCGACTTCCGCAAGCGGCTTCTTCGAATGCACCCGATAAACCATCATGAACCTCCTTACCCCTCCGTCAGCCGTCCCCTCGGGCGGCGAATTTCATTAGGCCAAACCGCCCGGTAAAGCGCGCCGCGCGCCAAGAATTGGGTTAGTGGGCGGATCTCGGAGGAGGAGACATCCGCTGGAGCCTGCTCTTGATCGCCTCAAATTCCGGACTGTCCTCCTTCCAATCGCGCTTGGGACCAAGCAGAGGGATTTCCTCATTGACGTTTTTAATGCGATTTCCCGGGCTGGGATGATCGGAAAGGAACTGAACGGTTCGCTGCGGATATTTCTTTTGGATGATTTCGAAAAATTGCGCCATTGCGTACGGATCGTATCCAGCGCGGTAGAGGATGTAGGTTCCCACCTGGTCGGCCTGGGACTCCGCGGAGCGCGAGTTCCGCAGGAAAACCGAACCAACGCCAAAGTTGATCCCCAGTTGGGCCAATTGGCTGCCCAAACTTGAGCTCTGGCCGAGCAGCTTGCCCAAAATGGAAAGCGGCGCCTGCGCCAGCATCATCTCAGATGCCTGGTGCGTCCCATGGCGCATCACCACGTGACCTTCCTCATGAGCAAGGACTCCGGCGATTTCCGCTTCATTCTGGGCGGCTTCAATCGCCCCGCGGTTCACGTAGATAAAGCCTCCGGGAAGAGCGAAGGCGTTAATGTCGGCGCTGTTCACCACCCTGAAGGTCCAGTCATAACTGGCGTTCGAGGGCCGCGCAGGAGCGTACCGGGCCAGATGCTTGCCCAGGCCGTTGATGTAGTTCACGACCTGCGAATCCCGGATCAGCGGAAGCTGCTTGTTCGCCTCGCCAGCATATTGCTGGCCGAGTTCCACGTCCTGTTGCGGCGAAAAGAGATTGAAGCCCGGACGGAAGTTCAGCCGCTCCATCGCGTACAAGAGCGCGGGGCATAAGGCCAGCAGGGCCATTGCCAACACTCCCCAAACCGTTTTCCTTTTCCTCGCAAGTCTTGCAATCAACATGAACAGTCCTCTTCAGCAATTGCCCACCGGGCGGTCGGCAGCATGCCGTGAACCATCAACGATGCGCTGAACCCTGGGACATCTTTTATCGTGACATTAATTCATTTTCTGCTCAAGGAGGTCGGCAAAGACTTCTACGTCCCGGCAGCCAGCGTGTTAACCGAGCTGCGCTTTCATCTACCTCGGACAATTGTATTGGCTGGGCGCCCCGAGCTAGAGGTCGCTCGCCACAACCTCACTCATAACCTCTCCGCCGGCTCTCCCATGGCGTTCAGCCGCTCGAGCAAACGGTATTCTGCGCGGCATTTTCCGCACCGCACGATGCGTTTACCACCAGGTCCCGCAAAGCTGGCGCCTTCGCAGAGGTTCACCAGGCCAAAGTGCCCGTCTGGCGAAGCGTAATACTCAAAAATCAATTGGTTGCAGCGCACACAGTATTTGCGGCCATGCCGCACGCGAACGGTTTCACTCATGGCAGACTGGTCCTTGGCGGGACTTTGGCTACTATCAAATCCGACCTGAAACCCCCTTGAGAAATTTGTTCCTGCACATCGATCCTCCACCCGCGCGCACAGAGCGTCTGGGCCACGGGGACCGGCTGGCAGCCGCCTACCAGAAGCGGCTCGATGCCGTACAACCACATCCACACTCCATTCAAGACGCGCGATTGAGCCGCCATGTTAAGAACCACCAGCCGCCCCGACGGCCTGAGGACGCGGCGAAACTCCTCCAGAGCAGCGAGGATTTCAGATTCTCGAAACAAGTCGAGCATGTAAAAGTTGAAAAGAACATCGAACAACGCCTCTCCAAAAGGCAAGAGACACGCTTCAGCCCGGCAAAGGTTCTGAGGCGGCGAGCCGGTTCGCCAAAACCGGCTCCGGGCACGGGCCAGCATCCTTGAGGAACGATCCACCCCAACGCACCGCCCGAGTCCCTTGGCTTGAGCAAGTGATGCGTAAAAGTCACCGCTCCCAGTAGCGACCTCAAGGACCGCCTCGCCTTCTGAAAGGTCCGCCAACTCCAACGCTCGGCGGCCCGCGCGGCTCTCCACCAGCCTAGCCCAAACTCCATAAAAGGGCGCCACGCGGTCGTAAAACTTCTCGAGCCGATTCCTCCGGCGCGATGCGCTTGAAACCGTCATGTTCGCGCGATGCGGATTATTCAGGTTGATGGCCCTTTGTCTGGGATATGATGAAACTTCGGGCCCGGCTTAAACATCATAGTACGTGAAACGATGGAGCGGCGAACCTTAATTATCGGCGCTGTTGCGGGCGGCATTGGTCTGCTGGAGTATTCAACCGTCACCCGTTGGATGAAAGGCCTTGGCGCGCCTCAGGACTTCTCCGTCAAAGCCTATGAGAAATATGGCGCGCAGGCCGCGCTCATGGCCATCACCCCCAACGATGAATTCTACGTAACCTCGAAGGGCTTCTCACCAAACGTGGACCGCGACAAGTGGCAGCTCAAATTTGACGGCCTGGTAAAAAGTCCCTTTTCAATCAACTACCGGGAACTTCTCGCCCTGCCCCGCTTCGAGAAGGAATTCACGCTGGAATGTATTTCAAATCCTATCGGGGGAACGGTGATTGGGAACGCCAAGTGGACGGGGACAGCCCTGAAGCCCCTGCTCCAGCGCGCGGCGCCCGCGGGCGACGCGACCCATGCGGCCATTTACGCCGCGGACGGCTTCTCAACCGGGCATCCGCTGGAACGCTTGTGGAATGAAGAAAACTTCCTGGCGTATCAAATGAAAGGCGAGGACCTACCCACCGTCCACGGCTACCCGGTCAGGGTTTTTATTCCCGGCAAGTTCGGCATGAAGCAGCCCAAGTGGGTAACGCGCATCGAACTGGTGAAAAAGCCCTATACCGGCTACTGGGAAGGCCAGGGCTGGTCTGACACATGCGAGCGCTGGGCGCATGCCCGTTTTACAGACCTGAAGGACGGCGCCAAGATTTCAGCCCGCAACTTCGAATTTGCCGGCTACGCAATCGGCAACCTGGACGGCATCCGCTCGGTGGAGATCAGTTTTGACGGCGGCAAAACCTGGACGCCCACCACGATCTTCAGCAACCCCTCGGCGCTCGTTTGGACCTTTTGGCGTTATGTCTGGAAGAGCCCAAAGCCCGGCAAGTACCGAATTCGAGTCCGGGCAATTGACGGCAAAGGGCGCGTAGAAGGCCCCGGGCCCACCTCGACGTTTCCGAGTGGCGCCACCGGCCAGGAAGTCATGTCCATCACCGTCACATGAGGGGACGGCTGCCACTACTTCCCCAGATACTTTTCAGGGTCGCTGTCAAACTTGGTCTTGCAGCCAGGAGCGCAGAAATAGATGGTTTGGCCTTTGTACTCGCTTGTGGCAGCGGCTTTTTCAGAGTCAATCTGCATTTTGCAAACGGGATCGGTAACCTTCATAAGCCTCCTTATGATTTCAGAACTCGCAATGTAATCTCGTCTTCCTACTTAGATTAATCGATGGCAAGGAGTGAAATCCACCCCTGACGCCGCGGGCAGACGGCACCGGGAACTCCGCCGCGCGCTTGGGAAACCGCGTTTCAATTCTGTCTGTGTTACCGGGAGAGTCAAGAATTAGGTGAGAAACGGCTGGCGATGGCTGGATCGCAGTTGCCTTCGAAACTCGTTGCAGATATCCAGGCGCGCTTCAGGGGGAAGCGAAGCCAGAGCTTCCGCAGGCGCCGGGAACCGCTCCGCCAGGTGGTACTTGCCGCTCAGCATGGTGGTCACGGCGATCAGTCCCAGAATCTCCTCATCCTTGGGTTCGCGGCCCGAAAAATAGTCCGCAAAGCCCTCCGGCTCCGACGCCGAGCGGCCCACCAACGTCCGTACCTGCCGGATAAAGTAGTCCCGGATTCTCTTCCCTTGCACAGCGCCCCCCTCCACTCCCAAAACTTTGGCGCCTCAAACCAAGCCCCGCTTGCCGGGGTGGCTCCCAGAAGAAGCCTTAACACGTGATCCTGGCCACCCCGTCGGAAAGGGTTCGCAGAAACCCTTCCTCGCCCAGTTCGGCCTTAAGGCGGGTGCACTGCGGACAGATCAGAATGATGCTGGCGACACGCTCGCCTTCGATCCGTTTGACGTCCCAGCCGGTACTGATGGCCTCCTCTGCACCGGGCAATTTCCGGTCGCAGTACCAGCAATACCCTTCGCCGGTGGTGCAAATGGCTCGCAGAGCATCATGAACGTCCATGCATCCCTCCAAAAACAGAAAGGACCGCTCCTGGCGCGAAGCTGCCCTTCCTTACCGCCTGACTATGGCTTCGAATCAAGAATAAGGCCAAAGGTTGTCTCTGCCGTCCGGAAGTAAAGAGCTGTCAAATTCCCAGCCGCAACTTGGCGTCATCCCTCTAAGGGCGCCAGCCAAGCATCCTCAACATCCCGAAGAACCAGAGTCATTTCTAGATGGTGATCCTCACGCCTTGACCCACTCTCTGGAAGGGAAGGCGAAAAATCGTAGGCGGGAGTTTGCCCTTGCGTTCCCGCAAGCGATCCGTCAAGCAAGAGCTTGTCTGCGTCACCCACAAAGATGTCCGCTTCATTAAAGGCGGCTTCTACACTTTCCTCTTGCGCGGCATTCGAACGCGCGTTCTTGACGGCTCTTTCAAGTGTTCCCAATGAAGTTTCAGGCAATTCCCCGGTCACAATAAACTGCCGCTCGAACTCCTCAAGGAGATACCGCCCGCCCAGCCCAGGGTCGGCGCTCCTCTCGGTCAGCAGAGCCCTCGCCGCAGCCACGACGGCCCGGCCGAGATTGGCAACGGCCTTATGGGCCGGGACCTGATTGCGGCAAAACCTTGCCTTGTCAATGTGGCTGCGCGCAACCTTCATCAAGTCAAAACTCTCTTCAAGCATGGGTCACCCGTCTTCTGTTCCTCTTACGAACATCCACTCGTGCTTCCGCAGTTCATGCAGCGGTAGCAGGCGCCGTTGCGGACCATAATGGCGCCGCAATCAGCGCAGGCCGGGGCGTCATCCTCTTTGGCCTCAACTCCAGCGAGGCCCGGCTGGCTCACCGCTCCTGCCGTCGGCGCGCCAGGAGCGCTTCCAGCGGCGGCATGGCTGAACTGCGAAGCCAGCTCCGCAGCCTTTGAAACGTCCTTGCCGTTAACCGCTTCGATGCTGGCTCCCTCGCGAGGCTGCGCGTCCCCAGGCAGAAACTTGAACGCCAGCCAGCGAAAGATGTAATCCATCACCGACTTGGCGTACTTGATCTCCGGGTGCGGAGTCCAGCCGCTCGGCTCAAATCGTGTGTGGCTGAGCTTATCACACAGGACCTTCAGCGGCACGCCGTATTGGAGGGCAAGGGAAACCGCCGTGGCAAAAGAATCCATCAGGCCGGAAACCGTGGAGCCTTCCTTGGCCATGGTGATGAAAATTTCGCCCGGCTGGCCGTCTTCATAGAGGCCGACGGTCAAGTATCCCTCGTGGCCGCCCACGGAAAACTTATGGGTAATGGCGCGCCGCTCATCCGACAGCTTGCGCCGAAAAGGCTTGCCCTGCGGCGACTCGGCAGACTCGGAGATCTCCGCCTCTTTCGCCAAGCTGGTTTTATCCGCGTCGTCCCGCTTCGCGTCCGAGGTGTTGAGGGGCTGGCTCCGCTTGGAACCGCTGCGGTAAATGGCGATGGCTTTCAGGCCCATCCGCCAAGCTTCCATATAGGCGTTCGAGATGTCTTCCACCGTGGCCTCTTCCGGCATGTTCACGGTTTTGGAAATCGCTCCGGAAATGAACGGCTGCACCGCCGCCATCATCCGGACGTGTCCCATGTAGTGAATCGAGCGCTTCCCGGCGGCGGGTTTCAGCGAGCAATCGAACACCGGCAAGTGCTCCGCTTTCAAATGCGGGGCGCCCTCGATGGTACCGTTCTGGTCAATGTAGTTCACGATTTCCGCAGCCTGCTGGTCCGTATAGCCGAGCTTCAGCAGCGCAATGGGGACGATGTTGTTGACGATCTTAATCAGTCCGCCGCCCACCAGCTTCTTGTATTTCACCAACGCTAAGTCAGGTTCCACGCCCGTGGTGTCGCAGTCCATCATGAAGCCGATGGTTCCCGTGGGCGCCAAGACCGTCACCTGGGCGTTCCGGTAGCCGTGCTTCATGCCGCTCGACAGGCAATCGTCCCAAACCTTGTTGGCGCTCTCCCAGAGGTGCGCCGGAACGTTCCGCGTATTGATTCCCTGGAGCGCGTTCCGGTGCATGGAAATAACTTCCAGGAAGGAATCGCGGTTCTCGGCATAGCCTGGGCAGGGGCCGGTTTCACCCGCTATACGGGAAGAGGTCAAATAAGCCTGGCCGTGCATAATCGCGGTAACGACCGCCGCAAAATCACGCCCGGCATCGGAATCGTACGGGAAGCCGTTGGCCATGAGCAACGCGCCGAGATTCGCGTACCCCAGCCCCAGAGGCCGGAAGTTGTGAGAATTCTTCGCGATCTTTTCGGTTGGGTAGCTGGCGTTATCGACAAGAATCTCCTGGGCGGTGATCAGGATGTCCACGGCGTGTTGGAAGGCTGCCACATCAAACTTCAAGTCCTGGGTCACAAACTTCATCAGGTTCAAGGAAGCCAGGTTGCACGCCGAGTCATCGAGGAACATGTACTCGCTGCAAGGGTTCGAGGCGTTGATGGGGCCGGTCACCTTCGACGTATGCCACTTGTTGACGGTGCTGTGGAACTGCATTCCAGGGTCGCCGCACTGCCAAGCGGATTCTGAAATCTTGTGCATCAGATCGCGGGCTCGGTAGGACCGGATGGGCTGGCCGGTGATGATTCCCTTGGTCACCCAATCCTTGTCCTCCTCAACGGCCTGCATGAACTCATCGGTGACGCGAACGCTGTTATTGGCGTTCTGGAAGAATATGGAGCTGTAGGCTTCGCCATCGAGAGCCGGGTCATAACCGGCGTCCACCAGCGCCCATGCCTTCCGCTCCTCCTTGGCTTTGCACTCAATGAAGTCCACGACGTCCGGATGGTCGATATTCAAGATCACCATCTTCGCGGCGCGCCGCGTCTTTCCCCCGGACTTGATCACGCCCGCGAAGGCGTCGTATCCCTTCATAAAAGACAGCGGTCCCGAAGCTATACCGCCACCCGACAGCGTCTCGATGGAGGACCTCAGGGGCGAGAGGTTCGTTCCCGTACCCGAACCCCATTTGAAGAGCATCCCTTCCGTCTTAGCCAGCGTGAGGATGCTTTCGAGGTTATCCTGGACGGAATTGATAAAGCAGGCAGAGCACTGGGGGTGACGGTAAGCCTCGGTTTCTTTTCTAATGGCTGACGCGACCGGATCCCAATACCATCCGCTGCCTTTCGAACTGCGCTGGTATTTGTGCCACAGGCCGCAGTTAAACCACACCGGCGAATTGAAAGCAGCCTTCTGGCGAACCAGAAGATGGGTCAACTCGTCATGGAAGGCTTCGGCGTCCTGCGGAGAGCGAAAGTATCCCTGATCAAGTCCCCACTCGGAGATCGTGTCCGAGACCCGGCTGATGAGCTGCCGCACGCTCGACTCGCGGTCGGGGGTGCCGAGCTTTCCGTGAAAATACTTGGAAGCCACGATGTTCGTGGCCGTCATGGACCAATCTTTAGGAACCTCAACGTTGCGCTGCTCGAAAATCGTTTCACCCTTCTCGTTCTGAATGGAAGCCGTCCGTACCTGCCATTCAACTTCATCAAAGGGATGCACTCCCGGCTTGGTAAAAAACCGCTTGACGGTAATCCCCGAGGGCTTGGATTCTTTCGCCGTTGAAGTTGTCGCGTTTTCAGCTTCCATCGAAAAGGTATCTCGGTCCGCCATGAGGCCTCCCTGTAAATTTTTGAGGGCTGCGTCAGTATCTATAGCCGGGGCAAGCCTCGCTCGTGCCCGCTAATTTGGACACCTCTATCCCGCAGGCATGGCGTTTGGCGCTATGCCTGAATCTTGCAAGGCCTGGGGCATTCCATCGGAAAACCTCGTCCTCAAGGAGCTACTGACTTTACTTCGCGGAATTTACCTCCGGGGCGGGAGGATGTCAAGCGAAAACTACAAAAGGTTGCGTTTTTTTTGCCTCATGCCACAATATCTTGTGGAAATCGGAGACGTCCTCTCAGCCCTCTCCGCCCCCACCGCTGGCTCGGCCAGGGCGTTTTTCCCTCAATTCCAGCATATCGCCTTGTCAACGGGAGAACAACTGCAATAGACACTCGTGAGAGGACGCCGGAAGGGTTTCTGGCGGAGGTTCAAGCCCCCTACCGCCGGCGCTCAACTCAAACATTTCGGATCGAGAAAGTAGGTTCAGCTCGGAAGCTGAACTCGGAGGTTCGATCGGCTGAGTGCGTCCACCAACTCCGCCTCAATCGTCTCTCTTGCATGGCCTCGGGCCACTGCCATCTCATCGACCAACAGTTGCCATGCACGGTCAAACATCTTCTTCTCACGGAAGGAAAGGGACTTCCCCTGGCTGAGAACGAGCAGGCTCTTGAAGACCTCTGCCACATCTTGCAGGGAACCGCTCCGCATCTTCTCCGAGTTTTCCTTAAAGCGGTCCTTCCAATCCTGTTGAGTCCTGCACCGCCCCTTGCGGAGAAAATCCAAGACCGTGTCAACGTCCTTGCCGCGCACGACCTTCCGCAAGCCCACGTTCGTCACGTTGCTGATCGGCACCATTACTCGCATGCTGTTGGAATTGAGCTTCAGCAGGTAAAACACTTGGGGCTGGCCGGTGAGGTTTCTTGTCGATATTTGCTCGATGATCCCTACTCCCTGATTCGGGTAAACGACCTTCTCTCCAATTTGGAACGCCATGTTGATGACGACCTCAGTTGTTTGCGGGTAAGTAAAGCTTAGCTTAGTGCGGAAAAAAGCCCAAGTCAAGGCCGCAATCCTGGAAAATTTTGGAACCTCTCTTCCCTTCAAGCAAGAAAGTCGCTTGCCGAAACATCTTGCAGAGGGC
>JBJKQF010000142.1:0-3104 GCA_046705545.1 Terriglobia bacterium | reverse complement strand
AACTCCTGAGGTTCGCACGTCCCCAGTGTGAGAACATTTGCGTCGGCAAACGTCCCGGAGAGCCGTCCGCTTCTCAGGAAACAATCAATGACCTGATGATCGCCAAGGCCGGAGCCGGCAAGACCGTGGTGAGACTGAAGGGCGGAGACCCGTTCATCTTTGGGCGTGGAGGGGAAGAAGCTCAAGCCCTGGTAAAAGCCGGCATTTCCTATGAAGTCGTACCTGGAATCTCCTCCGGCACTGCGGCTCCAGCTTACGCCGGTATTCCTGTGACCCATCGCGACCTGGCCTCCAGCGTCGCCTACTTAACCGGCCACGAAGACCCCACAAAAGACTCAACCGTCATTGATTGGTCCAAGCTCGCGACCGGCGTAGACACCCTGGTGTTATTTATGGGAGTCAGGAATCTTCCGGAGATCACCGCCGCGCTGATGGAGCAAGGCCGCAGCTCCCAAACACCTGTCGCCGTCATTCGCTGGGGAACCCGCGCTCAGCAGCAAGTGGTTGCGGGAACGCTCGCTAACATTGCGGCCAAAGCAGAAAGCATCGAGCCACCAGCGGTAACCATTGTCGGCGAGGTGGTTCAGCTTCGCGATGAACTGAACTGGTTCGAGCGCCTGCCCCTTTTCGGGAAGCGCATCGTCATCACCCGGACCCGCCAACAGGCCGGAACGCTCAGGGAATCGCTGGAAGAGTTAGGAGCGGAGACGGTCGAGATTCCCGCCATTGAAATTCACGACCCGCAATCCTGGGAACCACTCGACGCAGCCCTTCGGAGACTGGAAAACTTTGACTATCTCCTGCTGACATCAGCCAACGGCGTGAAGAATTTTCTCAGGCGTCTTGAGGCCGTCGGGCGTGACGTGCGCGATCTGAAAGGGATCCAAATCGGCGCCATCGGCCCGGGCACGGCGGCGGAGTTGGCTAAGGTCGGAATCCGGGTCGATTTCCTACCCAAAGAATACCGTGCGGAAGGTCTGCTTGAATCACTGGCGAACGCGGAGATTAGCGGATAGTCTTTTCTAATTCCCCGAGCCAAGGTAGCCCGGGATATTCTGCCCGCGGAGTTGGAGAGACGCGGCGCGCGCGTGGAAGTGGTGGCGGCCTATGAAACCTTTTCACCCCGCATCTCCGGCGATGATCTTGAGCGCTTGTTGACCCCTCGACCCGACGTGGTTACCTTCACCAGTTCCTCAACCGCAACCAATTTCTTGAAGCTGCTTGAGGAAAAGGGGTTGCACAACCTTTTGGAGAAAACTGCGGTCGCTTCCATTGGGCCCATCACAAGCGAAACGCTCCGCCAACGCGGCCTGCGGGTGTCGATTGAATCACAAGAATCAACTATCCCGGGCCTCGTTCGGGCAATTCAAGACAGCTTCACGCGCGCGTGTGAGGAGAAATAGGGCATGACGCCACGCGCGGCTGCCGCCCATTCCATCGCTGCCGCTTAGAGATTTAGAAGTTCCCGGAGCTTTCGGGTCTGCCCGCGGCTGACGGGGATTTCAGTCTCCCGGCGGTCCTGCATTTTGAGTTGATAGGAACTCTTGAACCAGGGAACCACTTCCTTAATGCGGTTGATATTCACCAGGTAGGAGCGGTGGACCCGCCAGAAGACGTTTGGGTCCAGATTGCTTTGCAGTTCTTCCACCGTGCGGAAATTTGATTGGCCCTCCAAATCTTTTGTCACGATGCTGATGATGCCATCCTGGATGGTGGCATAAACGATATCCGCCGAATCCACCAGGACCAGCCGATTGCCGCTTTTCACCACCAGCTTTCCGGATTGAGCCGTGGGCCGCTCTTCGATCATATGGACCAGGCGACCAAGCTTCTCGAAAGCTGACTCGGAGGATTCCAACATCCGCCGCACCCGCTCCACAGCCTTCTCCAATCGACCCCGCTCGATCGGCTTTAGGAGATAGTCAACAGCATTAACTTCAAAAGCTCTCACGGCGTATTGGTCGTAAGCTGTCACAAAGACGAAGAAAGGCGGACGGGCTTTTCGATCCATCAGCTTCTTGATAACTCCAAACCCATCGAGGCCGGGCATCTGAACATCCAGAAAGACCAGCTGGGGATTCAGTTCATGAATCAAACTCAACGCTTCCACGCCGTTTTTCCCCTGGCCAACGATGGCAACCTCTGGAAAATCTTTCAGCAGGTACGCCAGTTCTTCCCGGGCAGGTTCTTCATCGTCGACAATCAGCACTGAAACCTTCATCCTGCACCCTTCCGTTTCGAAATATGCCCCAACCTCGTTACCCGTCTGAAAAAGTCAGTATACCAGCCCGCCGGAATCCTCGGAACCATTCTCGCAGCGACACCGAAGGACGAGAGTCGCCAAAGCCGGTGGATGGCCAACGAACGGCGAATTCAATTTCCTTTGTGGTACGATGAGTCTTCGTGGAATCAAGCCAGCGAACATAGCTTGCAGGTCCCTGAAAAGGAAGCATTCCTCAATGCCAACAGCAGCGCGATTGCTCAGTAGCAAGACCCTACACCGCGGCCGGGTATTCCAACTCAAGCGCGACCGCATCATCGAACCCGGCGGCATCAATGCAACGAGGGATGTCGTCGAGCATCCTGGATCGGTGGTCATCTTGCCTTTCCTGCCGAACGGCCACGTCATCCTCGTGCGCCAGTTTCGCTATCCCGCGCGAGGACCTCTCTGGGAGTTGGTGGCAGGCACGATGGAGCCCGGCGAAAGCGTGATCCGGGGTGCCCGACGAGAGTTGCTGGAAGAAACCGGTTACCGCGCACGCTCAATGAAACTCTTGTTCTCTTTCTATCCGAGCCCGGGTTTCCTGACGGAGCGCATGCACATGGTAGAAGCTCGCGATTTGACGTTCTCAAAAGCAAATCCCGAGCCCGATGAGCGCATTGAGGTCAGGGAGTTTTCGGTCAAACAAATTCGGAAGCTTCTCCGTGAAAAAAGGATTCGCGACGGAAAAACCCTCGTCGGCCTGCTCTGGAACGAATTCGCTGGGGCTTGAAAGGACGCGAGAACGGACAAGTCGCGCAGCCTAGCCCCCCAACTCTCCTGGCAATATTCGCTTGACAATGGCGTACCCAAATATATACTAAATCGCCAGGAGCGTTTACGG
>JBJKQF010000141.1:0-6938 GCA_046705545.1 Terriglobia bacterium | reverse complement strand
GCGCCGGCGGAAGAAGCCGTGGCGGCTGCTCCCAGCGAACCCGAGTTGATCCGCAAGCGGAAGGAAGAAGAGGGCGCTGAGGAAGAGGCCAAGTCCCCGGAAGGATCACAGAAGTCTGAGAAGGCCGAGGGCAAGCAGAAGAAAGAATCCTAGTAAGCCTGCCCGTGCGGTGTCGAAGGAGATAGAAAAAACGGGGTGAAACTGATTGTGGGTCTCGGCAACCCCGGTCGCGAGTACGACCTGACGCCCCACAACCTGGGGTTCATGGCCGTCGAACGCTTGGCCGAGACCTGCGGAGCGAGATTCTCGCGCCACGAAGCACGCTCAATTTCAGCTTCGACGGAAATTGAGGGCGAGCGGGTGGTTCTGGCCAAGCCTCAGACGTTCATGAATCTGAGCGGGCAGGCCGTGAGTGGCTTGCTGAGACGGCGAAACGCTTCAACGGAAGATGTGATTGTGCTGATGGACGACGTGGATCTTCCTTTGGGCGCGTTGAGGATTCGCCGCCGGGGCAGCGCCGGAGGCCACAACGGCCTGAAGTCAATCATTGAAGCGCTCGGAACCGGAGAATTTGTTCGCGTGCGGATAGGGGCCGGACCGGACAGGGTCATCGAAGATTTAGTGGCTTATGTCCTGGCGCCCTTCCGCAAGAAAGATATGAAGGTCGTGGCAGAAGTGGTGGACCAAGCTGCCGAAGCGGTGCGAATCATTCTGAAGGAAGGTCCTGAAAAAGCGATGAACCTCTTTAACCGGAGGGCATCCTCCCAGGACGCATGAGGGTTTATGGCGAAATATGAAATGATGTTTATCACTCGGCCGGATATCCCCGAGGAAGAACTCGATAAGCTCATCGCGCAAATGGAAGGCGTGATATCCAGTGCGGGTGGAAAAACCGAAAAGGTGGACAAAATGGGCCGCCGCAGGCTGGCCTATTACATCCAAAAGCAGCGGGAAGGATTTTACCTGCTCTTCACTTTTGAGGGGACCGGCGACACGGTTCGAGAGTTCGAGCGGCGCCTGAAAGTCTCCGATACTGTTATCAAATATATGTCGGTTCGCGCGGATGAACACTTGAAGCCGGCGGAGAAAGAAAAACCAGCAGCCGAAGAACCGGCTGCCGGCGAACCAGCCAGTTCCGAGGCTCCGGCCGACCACGAAGCACCATCTCAGAATTAAGGGAGTGAGCGATTATGGCGTTCAATAAACCGAGACCCAGGGGCGGCGGCGGTCGCCGGCAATTCTTTCGGCGGCGGAAGGTTTGCAAGTTTTGCGTGGAAAAGATCGACGTGATTGATTACAAGGATCTCAGGCTGATCGGCCCGTTTGTGGCTGACCGGGGAAAGATCCTGCCGCGCCGTTTGACGGGAACGTGTTCGCCGCATCAGCGGGCGCTGACACGGGCAATCAAACGTGCTCGGAACATCGCATTGCTCCCCTTTGCGTCCAGAGTTTAACTAGGGGAAGGGCCTGGGAGAGATCGAATCCCCTCAAGCGGGGCTACCGGATGCACCGCGTCCGGCAGTGAAAATTTGGTGATCAGGGAGTCAGGAAATGGAAGTCATTCTGCTTGAAAACATCGACACGCTCGGAGTGCGGGGGCAGGTTTGCAAAGTGGCGGACGGCTACGGCCGCAACTATCTTTTGCCCAAGAAGCTGGCCGTGGCGGCAACTCCTCAAAACCGGAAGTGGGTCGAGCAGCAGCGGGTACGGTTCTTGAAGTTGGAAGCCAAGGAAAAGTCGGAAGCGCAGGAACTCGCCAACCTCATGGCGGACATCGAAGTGGTGATGACCCGGCGCTCCGGCGAGAAGGGACAGCTTTTCGGCTCCGTAACCGCCATGGACATCGAGGAAGCTCTCGAGGCTCAAGGGTTTAAGATCAACCGCCGCAAAATTCAATTGGGAACTCCCTTCAAGTCCTTGGGAGAATTTACCGTCCCAGTAAAACTCCATCGCGAGGTCACGGTCACTCTGAAGGTAAAAGTGGAGGCTGACGCGGAGTCCGCTCAGGCCGCAGCTGAAACCCAGGAAGCCGCGACCGCCGCCGCTCCGGAACCCGAGAATACCCCTTCCAGTGCTGAAGAGGCTGCACCCCAGGCTGAAGAACCCACCCCGGAAGCATCTTAGCTTCCGGAAAGCCGGCGACCCAGTTTCGGAAGGCTTGCCGAAAAACAATTTTTGGTTCACCATGTTCCGGGGGATTTCCTACCCTGGTATAATTTCTCCCTAAACTCTTACGGGTTTTGCTTCCATGGCTAGTGGCACCGTCAGCGAGAAAGCCTTCCCTCACAATCTGGAAGCCGAGCGCGCGCTGCTGGGTTCCATCCTTCTGGACAACGGTGTCATCAACCAAGCCCTCGAATTCATCGGGACGAACGACTTCTTTTCGGACGCGCATCGCGCCATGTTCGAGAAGATGGTGAACCTTTCTGAGAAGAATCGTACCATCGACCTGGTGACGCTCTGCGAGGAACTTTCCCGCGATGGCCTGCTCGAAAAGGTGGGCGGGGCCGGATATGTCGCGGCCCTCACCGATGGGATCCCCATCGGGGTTTCCGCCAGCATCGTCGAGTATTCCCGGATCATCAAGGAGAAGTCGCTGGTCCGGCGGCTGATCAATGCCTCCAACAACATTATTTCCCGCTGCTTCGAAGGAGTGGACGATCCGGAAACGCTGATCGATCTGGCCCAAAGCCAGGTTTTCGATATCGCGGAGCAGAAAGTCCAGTCCGGATTCCTCGACATCCACCAGATTGTTAAATCCAGCTTTGGAACGATCGACGTTCTCTTGGACCGAGGCCATCGGGTTACAGGGATTGAGAGCGGATTCATCGAACTGGATAACATGACCTCCGGATTCCAACCCGGCGAGTTGATCATCCTCGCTGCCCGGCCTTCCCTAGGCAAAACCGCTCTGGCCTTGAACATCGCCGCTCACGCCACGGTCAATTGCGGGAAGAAGGTCGGAATTTTCTCTCTCGAAATGAGCAAGGAATCTCTGGCCATCCGGCTTCTCTGCTCTGAGGCGCGCATTGACAGCCATAAGCTGCGCTCAGGATTCACCACGCGCGACGATTGGCCCAAGATGACCCAGGCGCTGGGCAGGCTGGCGGAGGCTCCGATGTATATCGAGGATACGCCAGCCTTGAGCATCATGCAGATCCGGGCCAAGGCGCGCCGGTTGAAGGCGGAAAAAGGGCTCGACATGCTCGTCGTGGATTACCTCCAGCTTGCCACCGGAAGCGGCCGCTTTGAAAACCGCACCCAGGAAGTCAGTTACATTTCCCGGGGGCTCAAGAGCATCGCGAAGGAGTTGAGCGTTCCCGTCCTGGCTCTCTCTCAGTTGAGCCGGGCTCCCGAGCAGCGTCCGGGACAAAAACCTATGCTTTCTGACCTGCGCGAGTCCGGCTCCATCGAACAGGATGCGGATCTGGTGATCTTCATTTTCCGCGAGCGCCGGCAGGTTGAAGAGGGAGAAGAAGAGCCCGCCGGCGCCGAGACCAAACTCATCATTGGCAAGCAGCGGAACGGACCCACCGGAGAAATCCCGATTGTTTTCATGAAGTCCTACGTGCGTTTTGAAAACATGGCGCCGGACCATGGAGACGACTCCTACTAGCGTCTTTTATGAACACTCACGATCCCCAATTCGCAGCCGCCGCTCAGGAAACCGCGGTGCAAGATCATGTGGTCTCCAGCCCGCCCAAACTTCTTCGGCCCACCTGGGCGGAAATTTCCCTCTCCAAACTGCGCCGCAACTTTGAGAGCGTCCGGCGGCTCGCCGGGACCCGCCGGGTGATGGCCGTCATCAAGGCGGACGCCTACGGGCACGGCGCCGTGCCGATCGCCAGGACGCTCGGTCAGGCCGGGGCCGACTGGTTCGGCGTGGCCACCGTTGAAGAAGCCATGGAGCTGCGCGCCGCAGGAATCGAGAAGCCTATCCTGCTGCTGGGCGGCCTTTACATGAGCGACCCTTCGGACCTGATTGAATACCATCTGACGCCCACCGTCTCCTCGACGGCCCGGCTGGACACTTACGCCGAATGCGCCCAGCGCTACGGCCGCGCGATTGAGTTCCACTTAAAGGTGGACACGGGGATGGGACGCCTGGGATTGCCCCCAGACCGGATCAAAGCGTTCATCAAACGCTACCGGGAACTTCCCGGCCTGGAAATGAAAGGCTTCTTTACTCACCTCGCCTCGGCGGAAGATTTGGTGGCTTCCCAAACCGAGGAGCAGGGTGCACGATTCCGCGAGGCTCTCCGGCACGTGCAGGAAACTGGCATCAAACCCGAATGGATTCACGTTTCAAACAGCGCGGCCCTGGTCGCCGGGTCGACTTTTTCGGAAAATCTGGTTCGCATCGGCGCGCTGCTCTTTGGATATTGTCTGCCACTCATTGCGCCACCGGGGAAAGAGGTCCTAGGGTTTCCGCCGGTCGAGCCGGTCTTAACCCTCAAATCCCGGGTCGTCTATTTGAAGGATGTCCCGAGTGGAACTCCGCTTGGATACGGCGCGGAATTCCATACGCGTCGGCGGTCCCGCATTGCCACAGTACCGGTGGGTTACGCGGATGGGTTGAGCCGCGCGCTTTCGAATTGCGGGCGGGTCATCGTGCGGGGACGCGTCGCCCGGATCGTGGGCAACATCAGCATGGACTTGACCCTGTTGGATGTGACCGACGTTCCCGGCGTGGACATCGGGGATGAAGTCACCCTGCTCGGCCAGGCCGATCATTGCTCGATTACTGCTCTTGAGATCGCACAACTGATCGGCACCGTGCCCTACGAAGTGCTCTGCTCGATCGGCAAACGCGTGCCTCGCATTTATCTGGACGCGTAGCGCCGGACGATTCCCCCGCCGTCCAAGACACCGGGTTTACTGTCGCCCACGCTCGTACCATTTTCTAATCACTGCCATGGCCGGTTTCCCCCAAGGGGTAAGAGAGGTGTCGTTGGGACCACCGAAGCCATTGCTCCCCACCTTCCACCAATACATGCCCATAAACCACGGCTTGCCGTAGAAGGCGCGAAAGATGACTTGATAACACCGCGCCTGAAGATTGAGGTCCACTTTCCCCGGCTCGCCGTCCTCCCATGGGTGGCGGTTTGCGCCTGTCATGCTGGGGAAACCCGCCTCAGTAAAAATCACGGGCTTTTGATATCTCCCTTGTACCGCTTCAACTTTTTGCACCAGCGCGTCGGTCGAAAGGTTGTCAGGCAACGGGTAATATTCCTGGAGCCCCATGTAATCGAGAGCGTCCCAGAATGTAAGGTTCTCAAATTCTCCGCCGAAGTTGGCAGCATAGGTGAGAGGTCCTGGATAGACCTTGCGAACACTCGCAATGATCTTTCTCCAAGGAGCCGAATACGGCGTCAGGTGGATGAACTCGCCGCCCACGCAGAAAACGTCGGCATGGATGGCCGTAGCAAACTTGGCGTAACGCTCGATGAAATCCCCGTATTGCTTGAACCACTCATCGCGGTCTGCCTGGGAAGAAAGTTTGATGTCGCCGGCATAGTGCCCGCCCTGTACCCAAATTCCCGGCTTGAGCATCACTTTCATCCCCAGCGCGTGGGCCAAGCGGGAAAGCTCTCGCATCCCTTCCTCGCTCTCCCAACTGTTTCGCCCGAAACCGCGCACCTGCGGCGAACCGAGGCGCTCCCACCCATACGGAATGAGGGCCACGGAGTTCACGCCGTCGTTCTGGAGGGAACGGAGCATCTGGCGCGCGCCCGCGCTGGCATAGGGGTCTGGGAACTCCGCGGAAAAGCTCACGCCTTTCTGAAAAAAGAATTTGGGATAAGGAGCGTTCACCGGATTTGGGGGAAGGTTTGCCATGGCGGCCCGGTTGGCCGCAACTTGATCCCGATCAAAAGCTCGGGTGAGAACTGGCCCGCCCCAGTTGATCCCCGTGGCGAGCAGAAGCGTTGCCACAAGGCCGGCAGCTACCGGCCCCCAGCCTCCTGAAGCCACTGTAGTAGAAGTCGCGCGCAGCTCCGGGAAGCTAACCAGCAGCGCCGCCAGCGCGGGCGCCACAATAATTGTCATCAGAGGTGGCCAGTAATGAAAACCTCGAAGTAAGTGGAAGACCAGCCATAACGGCAAGGGCAGCAGTACAAAACCCGCATAGAGGCTTGCGGCCCGCGTCCAGTACCCTCCCGGTCGCCAACCCTTCAGCATCCAGCGCAGACCCAGGCAGAGCAAGACCGAAAAGAAGATGGAAGACAGAACAAATGGCGCCCCGACTCTTCGCAACTCCCAAAAGCGCGTTAGAGGAAACATCAGGGCTGCATTCGCCAGCATCGCGGTCGCCAAACCGCTCAGAAGGCGGTGGCCCCGGCCGGCAACCACAAGAATCCCCGCAATCAGCGCGAGCAACGGAATCAAGATCCAAAGAGAAGAAGCGGAAGCGAAACCTCCGGCATGGGAGTAAACACCGGGGTGATTGGGCGCGCTGCGGGCGATCACCCCCAGCGCATTGAGGCGAAAAAACACCAGATGATCGCCAAAGAACGCGATACGCAGCAGGCTGGGTGCGGCCCAAACGATGAAAACCGAAAGCCAAAACGCTGGGTAATAAAAAACTACGCAGGTCAGCCAGGTTTGGACCCAGTGCCCCCGCGCGGCAGAGATTGAGTCACGGGGTGAGGCTTCCACGGCCTCTGTTGATTTCGGGATTTCCATTTTGCCCCGTTGTTCCGGGCGATTCTAGCCGGGCCGCTGAGCAAACAATTCCGGAAAGGTCTTGCGGTAGATCGACATTCCAAGGGCCGCGTTCATGCCGATCTCTTCGAGCGCGCGGATCTCGTCGTCGTTGGTGATACCGCCGGCAGCGGTGATGGGCAGTTTTGTGGCGTCGCGTAACTTGCGAAACCATTCCAGGTCGGTTCCCTGCAACCTTCCTTCTGCATCGATGTAGGTGCAAAGAAACTCCGAGC
>JBJKQF010000140.1:0-7030 GCA_046705545.1 Terriglobia bacterium | reverse complement strand
CAAATGGCTTTCAAGCGTCACCGGATCATATCCCGGGTCGAAGGGGCTGGTCGCCGGAGCGATCTCGGGGACCCCGATCCTTTGGAGGTAATCTTTCGTATGAAACTTTCCTTCAATATTGTAAGTTTCGTTCATATCCATAGCGGTCCTCCGAATCCTTTTGTTTTGATTAACAAGATTGCGAGACTTAGAGGGAGGCGGCGGACCCTGAAACCGCGACTCTGTTTTTGCGCGTTGAGTTTTTGGCAAGTGACGATTGGGTTGATTCCACTTTTTTTGTGACCTGGGATGGAGCAAAGTATTGCAACGGAGCACAAGCGTAGACGAGCACTCGAAGATTCCTCTTGCCGGTTTGCTCCTGGCGGACAGCTTGCAAGATGTCGGACCATGAACGCCTGATTCGGTACTCACGAATTTGCGAGGGCATCCCCTCAGACGGTCCTTCCGTCTGGAAAACCCAGATGGGGTGTCGAACCGCCGCCGAACGCGGCGCTCGGGGTTGCCAAAGCCGTGACCACTTGCCTTTCAGGCGGTCCAGAATCTCAGCCTTAATTCCCTGGGGGACCTCGAACGGGCCCCACGCGAAAATCCGCCGGACCGCCTTCCGATAGCTAGCCAACCGGGACGGGGCCGTTAAAGGAAAAAGCCCATGGCGTCCCAGCCCTTCGCTGCAGGAGGCAATCGCAATGCGCGACACCCCAGCGGGACAATGGCGGAGCGGGTTTGTGCCCTTCATGTGTACAAAGGTCAAGGACGCATCGTTCGGGTAAGCGTTGGAGATGACGACGTCCGCATCGCGAGGCGGCGTCACCGAAAAAGTCCGGATCGTGAAAGCGGCTTCCAGCTTGTGGCAGCGGAGGGGATCTCCCGAGGTCATATGAATCGCTTCCCGATCCTCGTTAACACTCAGGCAAATGACGGTCCGCAGTCCGATCATCCCTGCGATCTCGTCGAGGTCTTTTCTAAAGTTACTTTCGCCCCTGCCAGAACCCCAGCCCGTGGCTTTATGACGGTGGTGCAAATGGGCGATGGAGTTGTAGCCGAGAACGCCCAGGGCCAATTTCGATCCTCCTCCGAAGCCAGCGTGGTTGTTCGGGTAAACGCCGCCGATGCCCAGTACGAAATCGCTCGACGCGACCTCCCGATTAACCAGAACAGGAGTTCCAAAAGAGGTCCTGCCAATCCGGACGAGGTTGCCGTTGGGATTGTGAGTAAGAAGCTGGCAGGCGCCGGTTTCTCCTATTTTCTTGAGGACCGCAGCGTGCTCCGGAGGTTGGTGCGTTCCACTGGCCACAAGAATTCTTACCGCAACGGGCGGTATGCCGGCTGCCTGAAAATGCCTGAGCACGAACGGGATGACCACGCTGGCAGGTGTCGGACGGTTCAGGTCGTCTACAAGGATAAGGGGCCTGGACTTGCCGCGGCAGATTTTTCTCAGCGGGGGCTGTCCGACCGGGTGCTCCAGGGCCTCGATAATTTGCGTTTCCGTGATCGGAGGAGGCGTATGCGGCCGCAGCACCGTAACATCCCATTCCGGGGGGAACTCCAACCTGACCAGGTGGTCGCCGTACCATGCCGCCGTTCGCATCTCGACTTCAGAAGGCGCCCGCTGGCCGGTTGTCACCGTGGACTTTTCGTTGGATTTCGGGATTGTCAATGTAGCAGGAGCGATATTCAATGTGATATCTGAGAATTTAGGGGATCAGTCTTCCAAACCGGTGTTACGCAGCAGGCTTGCAAAGGTATTCGTGGTTCACCGCGTGTCTCTTCCGAGGATTCAGTTTCTTGTAGAAATAATTGATCATGGTTCGCGGGCGCGCG
Source organism: Terriglobia bacterium (assembly GCA_046705545.1). Taxonomy (GTDB): domain Bacteria; phylum Acidobacteriota; class Terriglobia; order UBA7540; family UBA7540; genus JAMCXS01. The sequence continues at coordinate 5,209 of JBJKQF010000140.1, read as the reverse complement.
TCTAGAAGGCGCGAAGGATCGGACAGAAGAATGGCCGCAGGCGACATCGCTTTAATCCCTCGAACCTCTTCCCTTACAAATCTCTTCCCAAGCGCTCGGCTCACGTTGATGGGAGAAGTATTCCGCACATGCGAATTCTGGTTTTGAGAATATAAGATGCCCTTCAAGCGCGGTTTCAAAAAATCCAGGTAGGCGTCAAGCTGTTCGACGTTCATTTCCTGGAACGAGCCGACATTGATGGCAAGGTCAAACCTCAAGTTATTCAAATAACGCAAGGCGTAGTTGGGAAGAAGAACGAAATCGTATCCAGAGAAGTCTGAGGTGCTCGCAGTCTGAATGTCCTTCGGATCGTAAAGATAAAGGGGCCGTTCCGGGCAAGTGATCGTGAGATAAGAAGCGGCAAGAAGAAGCGTTTCAGGCAAATCCACGATCACGTACTTGGCTTTGCGCACGATCCTGCTCAGGTGATACGCGAGTCCTCCGTAGCCGGCTCCGATTTCCAAAATGACGGGAGCTTCGGTGGACAGCAGGGTTGAAATAATCCCCTTTTGATGCAACGTCTTGATGACGGCATAATTTCGAATCGTGTTCTTATTGATCAGCATCCCGTCTATTTCATGTCCGTACTCTCCGGCGCATCTTGGCTCGCCCTCGACGTAGCTCTTTGGGAGCATGCTGGCAAGGCGGCGCCACAGCCCCTCGTCCGCTTGTCGGTAAGGAGTATCTGCCTTGTAGCGAACGTAGCTGTCGTTATCAAGATGATAGGTATGGATTCTGATCTGGGAGTAATATTGCTCTTCGAGGCCCAGCACGTATTGGAGTTGGCCGCAGGTGAAACTCCACATATTACTCGTATCCCCAGGCGAACGTTCTTCGAGCATTCTGCACACAGAATTCTTAATTTGCCGTATTTTGTCGCGAGTTATGTTGTCCATCAGGATATCCACAACCTCTTTGAGTTTGTTGCCTTACCTGGAATCATAATCCTCCGCCACCCGCTCTATCTCTGCGCCGACGTTAGCTGTTGGGGCCATGCCGTGTGACCTTCCACCCGGCCCATAGAAGGTTTGGCTGCGAACCGCTCCTCGACGATGTCGACGATTCGCACGGCCGCGGACCCGTCCCACAGCGGTGGACGTGCGCTGTTCTTGCAGTTGCCGGCCAGAACGTCTTGGGCGGCTCCGAATATCTTCGCCGCGTCTGTGCCTACCAGCTGGTTGGTGCCGCTCGTGACGGTGATTGGCCGCTCTGTATTCTCGCGCAACGTCAGGCACGGAACTCCCAGCATGGTTGTCTCTTCCTGAATCCCTCCAGAATCCGTTAGGACCAGCTTGGCCCCTGACATCAGCCCCAGGAACGACAAGTACGGCAACGGTTCACAAAGACTCAAACGGTCATTGAGGCCGAGACGGTCGAGCTGCAAGCGGGTTCGGGGATGCGCGGGGAACAGGACCGGTAAGCGCCCGGCAATATTTTCAGCGACTGTCATCAGCGTCTGCATGGTTTCAGGATCGTCCACGTTGGAAGGCCGGTGTAAGGTTAGAAGGGCGTAATTGTTAGGTTCCAGTCCAAAGTTCTGCCAAGGCTCGCGCCTCCGGGCTTCCTTCACATGCCTCAGCAGCGTATCCACCATGCAGTTGCCCACAAAATGAATCCGATCTTCCGGGACTCCTTCCCGAACCAAGTTCTCATTGGCGCTTTGTTCTGTCGTGAACAGGAAGTCGGAAAGGTGGTCGGTTACGACCCGGTTAACCTCCTCCGGCATCCCGCGGTCGAACGAGCGCAGCCCGGATTCCACATGAGCTAAGGGGATGCCTTCCTTTGCCGCGACCATCGCCGCTGCGACAGTGGAGTTGACGTCTCCTCCGACCACGATTAAATCAGGGAGAAAGCGTCTATAAACGTCTTCAAGGCCTTCCATGATCCGGGCGGTCTGCCGTGCGTGGGTATCAGACCCTACGCCCAGATGGACGTCCGGCTTGGGCATTCCCAGCTCGTCGAAAAATACCTGGGACATGTTCTCGTCGTAATGTTGTCCCGTGTGGACCAGCAAGCAAGGCGAATTTCGCCGTTGCAACTCCAGCAAGATGGGCGCGATCTTCATGAAGTTTGGACGTGCGCCAACAACGCAGCAGGTAAGCATGGGTAATTCCTTTCTGGATCGATAACTTTGGTTTTCGGTTGGCGGCGCATTCCCGGCAAAGCCCAGGGAGTGCACCCTTCGAGGGCTCGTATCAGCTCGTAACGGGTTTGCCCTTTTGCGCGAGAACTAGGTAGATGTGGCCGGCCGATTTTAAGAATGAGGTCTTGCCATCGGCGAGCCTTTGCAAACGGCGGTCAAGGAATAAACCGACCGCCGGTGGTAATATCTTACGGCCCAGAATTGAGAATGGTCCGAACCCAACCATGGAGCTTTCTAATTTCCTGAAACCAGCAGACGCCAGAATCGAGTCAAATTCTTGCGAGGAGTAACAGCGATAGCGGGCTCGATTGAGTCTTTCCCGGCGCACGTGAGGCGGCAAGAGGTACATCGCCGCTCTTCTTGCCGGCTCCAGGGCAGGGTTCAAGCGCGGATCAAGAGTGCGATGAAGGCCCCAACGGTTGGCGGCGGTGATAATAAGATGTCCTCCTGGTTTCAGTGTGCGGAAGATTTCCTCTAACGGCACTTGGAGCGAGTCCATCCAGGCTGTAACGCCGATTGCCAGGACCGCGTCGAAGGTCTCATTCGGGAAAGCGAGATTGTGAACATCACCGGCCCTGGCTTTCACACGGTCTGCAACGCCTGCTTGGGAGGCAAGTTCTCGAGTCACCCGCAGCATGGACGGCGCCACGTCAAGAGCCTCAACGAAGTGGCCGCGCTCGGCAAGGGCCACGGAGGCTAACCCCGCTCCGCAACCCACGTCCAGGATCTCCGAGTTGGCTTCCAGGCCAATCTTGTCGACGAAAGACAGTGCTGTCGCAAGTCGCCGCTGAAAAATCCTGCCGTAGATATCGGAACTTTCGTACAGCGTTTTCCAGCGCTCCGCTGTGGAATTGAAGAGGACCGTTACCTTCTTTTGCTGCGCGGCGCCGGCTGGCGCCCGCACCGGTTTCCTCTCGTCGCCTTGAGCCTTGGCGCCTGTGTCTCCGTGAATGCTCGATATGCCCAAGACCGTTCCACCCTTGCTTGTCATGCGTGTTCAATCTCACCGTCGCCAGCACCCAAGCTGGCGGTTAAATTTCGTAAACCGAAGAACCCTGAATTCCTAATCCGCCCCAAAAACGATAGAAGTGAACGTCATCGGAAGACATCACTGCTTCAACGGGAGGCTCTCCCAGCAACTCCTTGACGCCCATCCAGATGATGTTGACGCCGCTGAACATGCTGGCGACCGTTGTTCCTTGAACCCGCGGATTGCATTCCAGAATTTTGGCGACGTTATTTTTATCCAGTTTGAATTGGAAGCCGATGGCGTAGCGCAAGCCGATCTCCCGGGCTGCCTGCAAGGAGTAATCCGACAAATCCTGGCGCATATCCAAAACAGATTCAAAGGTTATGCCGGAACGGATAACGTTCCGCCGCCTGGGGACGGCAATGGACGTCCTTTCGCCGATGTAGACATCCACCGAATATTCGGGGCCGGGCAGGTACTCCATAACCAGGAGTTCCGGCCATTCTGCTCCGCGCCGAAGAATCTGAAGAATATCCTCGAGTGAAATATCCAGCCCGCTCGGTTTCTCATTAATAAACCGCTGAACGTCCCAGGCGTCTTTGGTGAGGATTCGAACGCCTCGCATGCCGTTTGAGAACGGAGGTTTTACAACCACTTGCCGGTCGGGGTAACCTAGGTGGTAAGCAGCCTCTGTCAATTCCTCTTCCGACCGGGCCAGGTACCATTGCGGAACGGGCAAGCCCATGGACTGGAATCTTTGGAGAAGCCGCCACTTGTCGTTGGCGACCTCAATGGCGGCGGCCTCGGAAGTCATTGTTCGCACGCCACAGCGGGCGATCGTATCCAGCGACCGGGAAAGGACATTGATCTCGCGTGTTGTCTGCGGGATGATGACTTCGATCTGCTCTTTCTTGCAGATGTCCAGAATTGCTGCAAGATAAGAAGGATCCTCAGGGGAAGGGACTTGATAGAAGCAGTCCACCAGATACCTTCCTGCCACATCCTGATTCAAATCGACGCCCACGATGCGGAGGGGCATGTGGTCAGGATTCTTGCGCAAGGCGTAAATTGTTCCGCGGATTCCCGGCGCTCCGGCTCCTGTTACCAATAGCTTGGCAGTTTTACGAATGGACATTTCCCCTGGTCCTACCATTTGACCCTCATCACCTCAAACGCCTCAGCGTATTGGGTCCGAACCTGGGTTCCGCGCACACGCGCGAGGCCCTCGAGAAACTCCCAACTGAAGTACAGGCGGCCGAGTTGAAACTGGGACTTGTACTCTTTTAACGCGTCCCACTTCTTTTGCAGGTGGCGGAGCTCAAGCGTCACATGAGCCTGGGCTGAAAAACTCGATTCATTCCACGGAAGGTCACAGCCTAGGACGGTTATGTTCTTAAAGGCTCGCAGACCCTCGGCAGATAGCACTTGGTGGTCCTGATGAATGTCGGTGCTGGACGGAAGGACCACCGCGTCTGGGTCGATGTCCCGCCGCAATTGAACCAACTCTTCAAGCACTTCCTGGCGATGGTACGAGAGGCGGCGAACGGGGTAGTCGTAGACTTTGAGGTTTTCTTGGCGGACTCCCAGCACCTTCATCGCCTCGCGGAACTCATTACCCAGCCGGTCGGGGTTGGACCCGGGAGGGAGTGACTCCTTGGCGGTCGAAAAGACCGCAACGAAGATTTCGGTCCCATCTTCAAGACACCGGGCCATCGTGCCACCACTTCCCAACTCAGCATCATCCGTGTGGGGGGCCAAGACCAACAGTCGTTTGAAATTCATTAGCACGAAACCTTTTCCAGCATCCTCTGCCTCTTCATCTATTTCTCTGTTTGTAAAGACCTTGAGCGGCTCTTTCGGAGGGGTGCCCGTCCTGCTTCTAATTGCCGGTTTAAAGAAAAACCTCTGAACTCATCGTGGGTCGTGGCGGGTTGCAGGAAGCCTCCCCAAAACTCAGTTGGTCGGCTTTCCAATCGTAAGCTTCTGCAGTACCTAAACCATCGAGGACTTTGGCGTAGATGCCGGAATATTTTGCCTCTGTTAGGGTCGAGTTATGC
>JBJKQF010000139.1:0-6657 GCA_046705545.1 Terriglobia bacterium | reverse complement strand
TTGGGGAATAGTTCCGCAATGAACGGAGTCAGCAGAGGCGTGCTGGCGGTAACCGCAATGGTCATCGTGTCCCCCGGACCGCCGGCGCTGCCTGCCCCGCCGTTCAGGCTGGAAATCTGAACATCAGTGATGTCGGCGCCTCCAGCAGTTTGGTGAAGCGTAGAAATGATCGAATCCACTCTCGAGAGGTCCTGGCCGGAATGCTTCGGGTCCGGCAGGTGATTCCCTGTCGATGCAAATCGAGCCGCTTCTTGAACGGCGTTCTGGACCTCCATCTTCACGAAAAACAAATGGCCAAAATCAAATACCCCAAAGACCAGAATGAAAAACATCACCACGACGAAGGCAAATTCGACGATCGTTTGCCCCTTCTCCGGCCGCGGCGCGCAGAGCAAGCCTCTTAGGCCGCGGAGCCTTGTAACCCCTTCTCCAGCTCCCGGGTTTGCTTTGCAGCCGACCCCTGCCGGAATTATCGGAACATGCTTAAAAAATCGGGCATTCATACGGACTCCTCCTGGGATCGCCAATCCCCTCTTGTCCATCCTTCGAACTCAGCGAAAAGCCCCCGGGCTATTTGTGTCCAGTGTTCACAACTGTTGCCGCGCTGGATCTCCTCTTGTAAGCGAACAGTGACAGTACAAACGAACTATCAAGCGTTACGCTCGGCTAAGGCTTAAGGAAGAGCATTCTGCGTGCCAAAGTAAACTACTATAAGAATATTATTTTAAATTATATGTTACAGTATGTAATATTGCGTAATCATTTAACACTGAAGCGAGATGCCATCTGCGCGGTGGTTCGACACTCCGGCCCTATGGTCCTGGAAGGCCCACAGAAACCTTTACATATATGACGTGCGAGCAGCCCTTTTTATTTGCAAGGCAAGTGAATAGAAATGTGAAGTGGGTGGCCTAGAGATTGGCCTTCAATGTCCGCGGTCATTCAAGCCACGGGTGTAAATGGCGAAATGTCACACCGATGAGGATAATCCCGGAATGACCCATACCATGGGACAGGGGGCTGAAATGAGGCGCGCGGCTGTCTGCGCCAGCTGTGGGTTCCGCCTGCTTCAAAGCCGGCGGAACCTGCGGAGCAAGAGGGCTGATAACGTTAAGATTGTAACGGACTCACCGTCAGCAATTCCGTTGCTTGTTTCAGACGGTTTTGGAGTTCTGAAATATTGGCGGTGATGGCCTTGCGGTGCTCTTCGAGCCTGGCTTCGGTCACTTGGGCAAGCTGTTGCTGGTAAGCCTCAAGAGAGTTGTTGATCGACAACTCAAACCGTGACGTTGCCTGACCCGCCTCTTCTTTTAGCGCCGAAGTGGAGTCATTGACTTTGTGCGACAGTTCCTCCATCACCGACTCCGAGGCGGCCTTGACTTCCGCCGTCGCCTTGGCGCTTGCCATCCCAGCTTCATCCTGGATGCGCTGGAGCATGCCATTGCACTGTCCCTCAGTAACTTCCTGCAGCTTGAACTCGAATTGCGCAGTCGCCTTCTGGTGGAAGTCCTGCGATATCTTGCTGACCTCTTCGATTTGCAGCTCGGCAATCTGCTTGAGGCGCGCCGAGAAAGATTCCATCGTGGTCTGGCTCAGGGCGGAGAGTTGCTGCTCGGAGGCGGCAAGGTGCTTCTGTTCCATAGCCGTCAGTTCTTGGTCGGCCTGACGCACGGTATCAGTCAGTCTTGCAACATCCTGCGAAAGCACCTCGGACAGGGTTCTGCCTAACCCGCTGAGTTGTTCCCGGACTCCCTCAGCCTCAAGCTGAACGAGGCCTTTAAGTTCCCTCTTGGAATCTTCCAGGTCGGCACTCGCTTGATGATGCAACTGCTCAAGGGAAGACTCGATGACCTTCGCCGCGGTCTCTTCAACACGCCCGCTGACCTGGGACACAACCTTCTCTTCCATCTCGGTAGAGAGCCCCTCAAGCTTGTGCGCGTACCCATCCATCTGCTGCTCCCCGGCGCGCTGTAACCTCTCTAAGGAAGCGCTTTCCAACTCCCCAAAGCGCGTCTGGAATCGGCTGAAACCTCCCTCAACTCCGTCCCTGACCTTTTCCTCAAAGTTCTGCACGGCCTTCTCGGCCAGGGCGCTCAACCGCTCCTCCGACAGCTTGGAGATCGCATCCGCTTTCTGATCGTAAATTTGCTGCAAGGTCTGGTCGAGCGTCCCGATCTGATCTTGGAAGGAACTCAACTTACCTTGCACCACGTGCTCCTGTTCCGTCACCAAGTCTTGGACCTGCTGGCGAAAAGAACCGGCGAACTTGGCCCTCGCCTCCTCGACGTAGGGTTCCATCAGCTTCTCGATCTGGGCCGGAATCGGCGTTCCGGTTCCCTTGCAAGTTACCCAAGCCCAACGGGCCAACTCATCCGTCTGAGTTTGAATGATCTCGGCGATGCGGTCCCGGCTCTGCTTTACAACATCGATCTCCGTCTGGTCCGGTCCCTGGCAGTTCTGCGGATTTTCCTGAAACTCGCTGGTCACTTGCTCCTCCCTAGCGGGCACCTCATCCTGTACCTCTTCCGGGGCGGCCTGAGTCTGCTCCTCCTCGGCCTCGACCACTTCTTCGGTCGCCGACTTGGAAAGGACTACCGGCTCGTTACCGATGTGATCATTCAGAGTCTTGGTGTGCTCATCGGACAAGCTGCTTCCCGTCTTTTCGGAATCGAGGACTGCGGCTGGGTGTTCGGCGCCTAAAAGCCGGGAAAAAGTCTGGCGCACTGGGTTGACAGCCGCCAGCCAATGGTTAGATGTCTGTTTGGTACGCTCCCCACCATTATTTCCGTTACGGATCGCCCGAAGCTCTTGGGCAAATGAAATTGACACATCCATTTCGTTGTTTTGCCGCTGGCCAAGTGTGCAAGTTGCAGGCACTCGTTGCGCTTGAGCCAACCATTAAACAAAACTTAATGATCCAGCGACATCCTCCTTCCGCTCCCTCAGGAGCCTAATTTTCCGAATCACTTGGTCTGGGATTGTCATGACCCGAGCCCCGTAGCAGGAAGTGAGGTGGAGCGGATCGCAATGCACTAACGAGAGTGTGGACAGGCGGACGAGAGAACGGAAAGTGTTCATCAGGAAGCACTTGCAAAATTCCTGCCAGCTGCGTGCCTCATCCTCGGCAAAATCGACTTCGTTCAAGTTCCGGTAATGCACAATGCACCCCATATGCGCAAAATGTTAATCAAGTGCAAAGCCTTGCACAATGGATCAGTAGTTCCGTTAACGGGCGAACCATTGCTTACGCGTGTACTAGCTCTAAGTTCTGGGTTCTACAATACCTTTAGAGAGATTTCTGGCTCATCAAGTGGTTTCTGCTGGCGGCGATTAGGAGCTGACAACGGCGGGGTGAGCTTGTGGATGTGGCGAAGGCCATTGAGACCACTCCACCGCGCTGAGCGCCCGATGGGAAAACTCCACCCACTCTCTGTCAGCATGATCGCCAACCGCCCGTGTGACGGTTGCGGAAAGGAGGGTGATCGCGCGAACAAGGCCCGCAAAGCTATGCGCCCAGCACAAATCTCTGCACCAGCCGCTTTTCAAGCGAATCTATGCAGCTTGACGCGCAACGTCCGTTCCTAAGGTTCAGTAGACCTTTGAAAAGTCCTTGGGAATGAGGAACAGTTTCGGGTCGGGGTTTCCGATCTTAATGTCATCGAAGACCACGGTGACGTTTCTTCCGCTGGGATAGAAGTCACGGTACTTTAGGGCGAGAAAATTGAGTGATGGGGCGAACCAGACTTCCGCCTGGTACATCTTCTGGTCGGAGTCAGAAGTGCGGATCCGGTAGCCGACGCATTCGATGTCCGAGATGGTTTTGCGCCCCAGTGACGCATCTTCGGCATGGATTTTGAGGAAGATCTTCCACGTCGTGGGAAGAGGCAGGAGGTTCGGATGGCCCTTCAGCGTCAGGCGCGAGGATCGAACATTCTTCAACCGGTAGTCGATTTCCCATTTAAGGAGGGAGGAGCGGTCGATGATAACCGCGACGTCGGGAATTGACCATGCCGGCGAAAGGGGCCGTGTCCAGTGCGTGTAGCTTGTGCCAGAGGTGTTGCGCGCATACACGCCCTCAACCTGAATCCCCTCAACGTGGCCCGCGTTTGGCTCCGGACCGCGAATCAAAACAGATTCTGTCTCGAGCATCCTCGCCGTGAGAGGGACCCAGAGGTCCGGCGCCTTCACCAAAGGCAAGCTTTGCGCCGCCCCGCGCGCCGGGGAGAACATAATCAACCATGCCAGGATGGCTGTCGCAATCGGCCTCTTCATCATTAGCAACCACCGCAAGGCGCCCCCGTCTTGTTGCCAAGTGGCAGGGGACAGTCTATATCACTGCTCGTGGCGGTGAAAACGGTTTTGGGGTGAGCGGGGGCGGGTGGTGCAGACGCTGATTTTTATGGCTGCAGCCAGCAAAGCACAGCGTTAGAATGGCGTGGTGTTGCAGGAAGCGAGATATTCTCGGGCCGCCTCAGCCCACGGGGCAGACCGTCTGAGGCCGCGCGAGCGGCTGGCACTACCGGGACAAGAACCTCTCCCTGCGCGAGATCGCAGACCCTCCAAGGCAAGCCTCTGCGCCAACCGCCCGCTCAATTCCCGAGGACAAAAAGGAGAACGCTCCGATGACTTCCCGCGAGAGGATTCTGTGCGCGCTCAATCACCAGCAACCGGACCAGATTCCCATCGACCTCGGCGGTTGCAGTGCCACCGGGATTGCCGTCTCCACCTACCATCAGCTTAAAGAGCGGCTCGGCATAACTTCTCCCACGCGGATCTATCATCTCCTCGGCATGATCGCGGAGGTTGAACAATCCGTCAAAGAACGCCTGGGCGCGGATGTGACCGTCTTGCGCCCGTATGCGGCGAGTCTGGGCATCCGGTTTGAACGCTGGAAGCCCTGGCAGCTTTTTGACGGCACGGTGGTCCAGGCGCCGGGAGGATTTAATCCGGTCCCACAAACGGACGGCGGGTTTGTGCTATTTAACGGTTCACAACCCTACGCGCGGATGCCCAAAGGAGGATTCTATTTTGACTACCTTGCCAAGAATCCTGGCGCCGCTCACGTGAATGTGGAGGAATACCAGCCGCATCGGCTCACCCAGGAAGAAGTGGACTACTACGGCGCGGCGGCGGAAGCCCTTCACAACCAGACGGACTACGCCATCATTGCGGAGATGGGCCCGCCGGAGCAGCTTTTTGCCCAAATGGGTTCCGGGGACCTCGCGGCGTGGTTCATCACCATGGCCACGGAGCCTGAATACGTCCACGCCTTGCTGGATAAAGTGAGTTCCGTCTGGATGGAGAATCTGCGCCAGTTCTCGTCCGCCGTCGGCGACCGTGTCCACATCATCGTATGCTACGACGATCTCGGCACGCAGCAGGCGCCCATGATCTCCGTCAAGATGTTTCGTGAACTGATCATGCCCTATTACCGTCGCGCCTTTGAGTGGATTCACCAGCACACGCGCATGAAGGTGATGTTCCACTCCGACGGAGCCATTTACCCCATGATTCCGTCGCTGATTGAAATGGGAATCGACATCCTCAACCCCGTGCAAACCTCGGCGGCGGGGATGGAACCCGCGCGGCTCAAGCAGGAGTTTGGAGACCGGTTGGTTCTTTGGGGCGGGTGCTGCGATTGCCAGCAGACTTTGCCTTTTGCAACTCCGGAGGAGGTGGCCCGCGCCGTGGAAGCAAACCTTCGGATCCTGGCGCCGGGCGGAGGGTATGTGTGCGCGGCAGTGCACAACATTCAGGCCGGTGTTCCCATTGAGAACGTGCTTGCCCTCTATGAGACTGCGCGGCTCATGCCTTACCCGCAGTCAGCATCAAGGCCCGCAGACTCCGCCTAACGGCCAGCTTCCCTGCAGGCGCTCCTCGATCTGCCGGTTAGGGAACCTTGGGCAAGCGCGAGAGCGCGGCCTCGACCTTCTCTCTGGGATACTCGTAGTCGATGAGTTCGTTCGCAAAGTACTTTTCATACGCCGCCATGTCAAAGTACCCGTGGCCGCTCAGGTTAAAGAGAATGGTTTTCTCTTTCCCTTCTTCCTTGGCCTTGAGGGCCTCATCCACGGCGGAGCAGACGGCGTGGGAAGTTTCCGGCGCTACGATAATGCCTTCCGCGCGCGAAAAAGTTATGGCCGCCTCAAAGCATTGCAGTTGCGGATAATTGATGGCTTCCACAACGCCCTCGCGGTGCAGCAGGCTGACCAGCGGAGCCATGCCGTGGTAGCGAAGGCCTCCGGCGTGGATGCCGGGGGGAATAAAGTCGTGCCCCAAGGTATCCATCTTCAGCAGCGGAGTCATCCCGCTCTTATCGCCAAAGTCATAGGCGTAAGCGCCCTTGGTCATGGTGGGGCACGCAGCCGGCTCAACGGCTACCAGGCGAATCTGCTTGCCGGCGGCCTTGTAGGGAACAAAGGGAAAGGCTAGGCCGGCAAAATTGCTCCCTCCGCCGCAGCAGCCAATCACGATATCCGGAAATGCATCCGCCTGCTTCAGCTGCTCGATCGCTTCCTGCCCAATCACCGTCTGGTGGAGCAGCACGTGGTTGAGCACGCTGCCCAGGGAGTAATTGGTGTCGGGGCGGCTGGCGGCGTCTTCCACGGCTTCGCTGATGGCGATGCCCAGGCTGCCGGGGCATTCAGGGTCCTCGGC
>JBJKQF010000138.1:0-9718 GCA_046705545.1 Terriglobia bacterium | reverse complement strand
TTTTATTGAATAATCTCGGTGACGGTGCCGGCGCCGACCGTGTGGCCGCCCTCGCGGATCGCGAAGCGCAGCCCCTTCTCCATGGCGATCGGCGTGATCAGCTCGATCTCCATCGACACGTTATCTCCCGGCATCACCATCTCCGTCCCTTGCGGCAGCGTCGCCACTCCCGTCACGTCCGTCGTCCGGAAGTAAAACTGCGGCCGGTAGCCCGAGAAGAACGGCGTGTGCCGCCCGCCTTCTTCCTTCGTCAATACGTACGCTTCCGCCTTGAACTTCGTGTGCGGCGTGATCGATCCCGGCTTCGACAGCACCATGCCGCGCTCCACGTCGTCCTTCTCCGTGCCCCGCAGCAGCACTCCGATGTTGTCGCCCGCCTGCCCTTCGTCCAGCAGCTTCTTGAACATCTCCACGCCCGTTACCACCCGCTTGAACGGCTCCGGCCGAAGTCCCACAATCTCAATCTCTTCCTGAACCTTCACCTTCCCGCGCTCCACACGGCCCGTCACCACCGTCCCCCGGCCCGAGATCGAGAAGATGTCTTCCACCGGCATCAGAAACGGCTTGTCGATTTCCCGCGTCGGCAGCGGTATGTAGCTGTCCACCGCCTCCATCAGCTCGTCAATCGACTTCTCCCACTTCTCATCCCCTTCTAACGCCTTCAGCGCCGAGCCCCGTACGATCGGAATCTCGTCTCCCGGGAAGTTGTACTTGCTCAAAAGCTCCCGAACTTCCATCTCCACCAGTTCCAATAGCTCCGGGTCTTCCACCGCGTCGCACTTGTTCAGGTACACCACGATCGACGGCACGTTCACCTGCCGCGCCAGCAGCACGTGCTCCCGCGTCTGCGGCATCGGCCCGTCCGTCGCCGCCACCACCAGAATCGCTCCGTCCATCTGCGCCGCGCCCGTGATCATGTTCTTGATGTAGTCCGCGTGCCCCGGGCAGTCCACGTGCGCGTAGTGACGGTTCGGCGTCTCGTACTCCACGTGCGCAATCGCGATCGTGATCCCACGAGCCTTCTCCTCCGGCGCGTTGTCAATCGAGTCGAACGCCCGGAAACTGATCTTCGGGTTGTGCTTCGACAGCACTTTCGTGATCGCCGCCGTCAGCGTCGTCTTCCCGTGATCGATGTGCCCGATCGTCCCGATGTTCATGTGCGGCTTCGATCTGTCAAATTTTTCCTTCGCCATAAGGACTCCGCTTTGAGTATTGTGCGAATCAGTACCGATTTAACTCGAAATCTATTGTGTGGCTGCTAGCATTTTCTGGAGCCGATGAGCGGAATTGAACCGCTGACCCCGTCCTTACCAAGGACGTGCTCTACCAACTGAGCTACATCGGCACAAGAGGTTGTCCCGCCCTCCTTGGCGGAAAAGGCTGCCCGGTCACGAGGTCTGGAGCGGGAGACGGGGATCGAACCCGCGACCAACAGCTTGGAAGGCTGTGACTCTACCACTGAGTTACTCCCGCCCGCCTAAACCAGTCATGATGGATTCCGACCGTCGAGCAACTCGCGCCTTAGCCTCTCGGACTTGGTGGACAGGGGAGGATTCGAACCCCCGTAGCTCGCAAGGAGCGGCAGGTTTACAGCCTGCTGCCATTGACCGCTCGGCCACCTGTCCGTTATTAACTCCCAATTGCCGGGCTTGCCATGGCTTCTTCGTCCCGCCGGAGGCACACCTGCTTCTCTTCCGCGCGGAGCCTTGGTTGCGTGCTATGCAAAATCGTTGCCGCCGCTCTCTCTCACCCGATATTATAAACCTATTTGGCTGATCATGCATGCCCTAATGCGGGGTCTGCACTGCCTCCCCCGCAAGGCAAAAGGGCGAAATCAGCTTGGAGCTGGCGAAGGGATTCGAACCCCCGACCCTCTGATTACAAATCAGATGCTCTACCGGCTGAGCTACGCCAGCAGCCATAAACTTTTTATTATATTGAGTCGGCCCAATAAATGCAATAGCGATTCAAGAAAAACCTGCCTTGGGCCTTTCCCGCCGCCAGACACCAGTTTACCTCGCCGCAACCAGCAGCGCCAAGAGAGCCAGGTTAATGGCGTGAGCGGTGTAGCAAAGCGGGCAGTTGGTGTGAAGGATACGCCGCAGCGCATAGATCAAATAGAAGCCCAAGGCTACCGTGGTCGCGCTCGCGGCCAGCAATAGATCGACAAACGTGATCGCGTAAGACTCCATTCCCAGTCTGAATTCCAAGCCCAGAGACCGGCCGCCCAGCGCCCAGGCGATCAGAAGAAGGTAATAAACAATCCCCAGAAGGGAATTCGGCAGCCCGAAGACGCTCCCGTAGGGTGTCTGAACGACTGTCAGGCAGCTTGAGCCCTCGCGCGCGCAGAGCACCTCCGGTACCCAGCGGGCTTTCTTCACCCGTCCGTAATAGGCGAAGGTGAAGTAGAGGGCGTCTGCCAGCCCCGCGAGCGACAAGACGATCACCAACGCGCGCAAAATCAAGGTGTTTTAGTCCTGATAGCGCCTTTTGAGGTAGTCTCGCCCGCCCAATGGAATTGCTGCGGCTGTTCGAGGTCCAGATGGGCCAGCACGCGGCAGCAGAACTGTGAGACCAGATCGTCAATGGTTTTGGGGCGATGATAAAACGACGGGATAATGGGAAAAATATCCGCCCCGGCTTCCTGGGCCTGGAGCATGTTGCGGAGATGGACGCGGCTCAAAGGCGTGTCCCGAACCGCCAGGATCAGTTTGCGCCCTTCCTTCAGCGAGACGTCCGCCGCGCGTTCAATGAGCGTGGAAGAGATACCGTTCGCAATCTGCGCCAGGCAGCCCGTGCTGCACGGAATGACGACCATGCCGTCCACTCGATAGGAGCCGCTGGCGATTGAAGCGCCAATGTCGGAATCAAGCAGGTAGGTGGTCTTGGGAGCGGGGGCTCCAGCCAGCCGCTCCACAATTGCGGTTCTCTCGGAAACGTCGACGTCGAGCTCTTCGCGCAGCACCTTGAGGCCCGCGCCGGAAATCACCACGTGGATTTTGCCCACGCGCTCATCGGCCTCCAGCATCTGGAGGGTGCGGCGCGCGAACACCGCTCCGCTCGCACCCGTTACGCCCAAAACAACCGTTCTCTTTTCGGATTTTGCCATCGCAGGCCTGCTTGGCATTCTCCGCCAGCGCTTTCAGGAAAGTCAAGGAGGGCCGAACGTGGCGATCTTTGTTATACTTTTCCGGCAAGCAAGTGCGGGGCCTCATTCCAACCCTTGAGAATCGCTCCGGCGAGTCGTGCAAGTGAGGGACGCCTGGGGGACGGAACGGAAACAAGACCACGATGGAGTTAAATTAATCAGCCCATGACAGCAGAAGAGATCACAAAAATGCTCAAGCAGGTCCGGGGTGGGAAGCTCTCGGTGGAAGACGCCGTGGACCGCCTGCGCAATCTTCCCTATGAAAATATCGGCTTTGCCCGCATCGATCATCACCGGTCGCTCCGCCAGGGATTTCCGGAAGTGATCTTTGCGCGCGGCAAGGCGCCCGAGCACGTCGACGGCATTGTGCGGGGCATGTTGCGCAACCGCCACAACATCCTAATTACGCGCGGCAACGCGGAATTGTACGAGCGGATTAAAGATTTGGACCGGAGCATGGAGTTTCATCCGCTTTCTGGCACCATCGCCATCCGGCGCGACCGCAAGATTCGCGGCAAAGGTAAAATCCTGGTGGTGAGCGCCGGAACTTCCGACATTCCCGTTGCGGAAGAAGCCCAGGTAACTGCGGAAATGATGGGGAACCGCGTTGAGGTTATTTACGACGTCGGCGTGGCCAATATCCATCGCATCCTGGGCGAAAGCAAGCAATTGCGCAGCGCCCGCATCATTATTGTAGTGGCGGGCATGGAAGGGGCTCTGCCCAGTGTGGTGGCGGGTATGGTTGGCGTGCCGGTGATCGCCGTTCCCACCAGCATCGGTTACGGCGCGAGCTTCGGTGGCGTCGCCGCGCTGCTCGGCATGCTCAACAGTTGCGCTTCCAACGTCGCCACGGTCAACATTGACAACGGCTTTGGAGCTGGATACCTGGCCAGCGTGATCAACCGGTTGTAGCCGTGCTTTGCCCTTGGGGACGATGAGAATTCAGACGCGGTTCCTTGTGCGGACTCAGTTGTTAACTCTTTTGGCGGTTGGATTTGTCCTTACGTCTTTTCCCGCATTGATTGCCTCGCCGCCCGCCGCTCCCCGCCACCATACGCAAAGCTATCGCGCAAGTTCCCAGCGGAGCCTCAAGCTTTTTCGGAATCAAAGCTTGGGAGTCGAGTTCAGGTACCTTGCAGCATATAAGCTCGTGCCTGCCGTTCCTTCGCCTCCGGAAGCGGCCGCTTATGAATTCGACCTTCTAAAACCCCATCCCGCGGTTGAAACCGGCCGTCCGCCCTACATCCACCACTACAAGGTCTCCATCCTGAAGCTTGTTTTTCCTGCGGCGGCAAAGGCGGCGGGCTTTGTGCAGAAGGATGGGAAGTGGATGTTCCATGCCACGGAAGATGGTACCGGGTCGCCGGCCAAACCCCTTACCCTTACCGGCCGGGGATGGAATGGATTGTCCGGCTCATATGCCACTCGGTTGTATCTTCCCGAGGGCGCCCAAGTGCCGCCAAACTATT
This sequence comes from Terriglobia bacterium, assembly GCA_046705545.1. GTDB lineage: Bacteria > Acidobacteriota > Terriglobia > UBA7540 > UBA7540 > JAMCXS01. The sequence goes on along the minus strand of JBJKQF010000138.1, from coordinate 5,101 downwards.
GGCATGCCGGCAGATACCTGGGGCTTTCAGAAGCCGAAACAATCGTCATGAACGGCGGCGCCCAAGTTTCTATTGTCTTGAATTTCGATCCCGTCTTGGAAACCGATCAGTTGCGGGACACGATCCTGAAGTCTTTGAAATTCCTTAAGCCCCAGCCTTAACGCGCACGAACCCGCCCGCAACTCCGGGAGAGGGCAGCCTCTTTCGGCTTACTTCCCGAACACCTGTCTGAAGATCTGGTTCACGTGCTTTAAGTAACGTTGCGTATTGAAGACAGCGGAGATTTCCTTTGCGGACAGGCGGCTCGCGATGTCGGGATCGCGGGTGACCAGAGACTTGAAGTCCTCGCGGGTCTTCCACACCTGCATGGCGTTCCGTTGCACCCAGCGGTAGGCTTCTTCTCTCGCCACGCCTTTTTCCGTCAAGTCCAGCAGCAATTGGCCGGAAAAGATCAGGCCCTTCAGCAGGTCAAGGTTTTCCTGCATGCGCTCCGGATAGACAAACATCTTCTCAACCAGCCCCGTCGTCTTGTTGAGCAGGTAATCGACCAGGATGGTTGAATCGGGCAGAATCACGCGCTCCACCGACGAGTGAGAGATGTCGCGCTCGTGCCAGAGCGCCACGTTCTCCAGCGCTGCCTGGGCGTTTGCCCGCACCACGCGCGCCAGCCCGCAGATTTGCTCGCTGGTCACCGGGTTGCGCTTGTGGGGCATGGCTGAGGAGCCCTTCTGCTTGGCGGAGAAGAACTCTTCCACTTCCCGAACCTCGGTGCGTTGCAGGCCGCGAACTTCCAGGGCGATTTTTTCGAGCGAGGCCGCGATGATGGCGAGCGTTGAAACGTATTGCGCATGACGGTCGCGCTGGATTACTTGCGAGGCTGCCTGCGCGGGCTTGAGGCCGAGCTTGGCCAGAATCTTTTTCTCAATCGCTGGGCTCAGGTGCGAATAGATGCCCACGGCCCCGGAGGTTTTTCCCACCCGCATCTGCTCGGCGGCGGCAGCCAGGCGCTGGAGATTGCGCTGGCTTTCCGCGTACCAGATGGCGATCTTTACGCCGAAGGTGATGGGCTCGGCGTGAATGCCGTGCGTGCGGCCCACCATGGGCGTGTGCTTGAATTCAAGAGCGCGTTTCTTGAGCGCCGCCGCGAGCTGTTCGAGGCCCGCCAGCAGCAGCTTGGAGGCCTCGCGCACCTGCAGCGCCTGCGCGGTATCCACCACGTCGTTCGAGGTCAGCCCGAAGTGCAGGTAGCGGGCCTCGCGCCCCACGTGCTCCGCCACGTTGGTGGTAAAGGCGATGACGTCGTGCTTCACTTCCTTTTCAATTTCCAGGATGCGCGCGACGTCAAAGCCGCCCTTGCGCCGGATGGCGCGCGCGGCGCTTCTGGGGATCATGCCCGCTTCGGCTTCAGCTTCAGCCGTGGCGATCTCCACTTCCAGCCACTTCTGGAATTTGTTTTGGTCGCTCCAAATGGCGCCCATCTCCGGGCGGGTGTAACGGGGAATCATGAGCACTCCAATCCGCAGATTGCGCAGGGCTGATCCACAGATTACGCAGATTACACAGATTGAGAAAAGATTAAGCGGCGGTACTCCAAGGATTTTGCGCCGAAATTTAATAATAAGCCAATTCCGTGGCGGGTCGCCTTCAAATAATTAATCACCTGCGCCTCTTCAACTCCCGTCAGCTTTTGCAAGGCTTTCAATTCAACGATTACAGAATCAAAGCAAATGAAATCTGCCCGGTACTCCGCCTTGAGCAGGCTGCCTTTGTAGAAGATTGGAATCTGGACTTCGCGTTTGAAGGGTATCGAGCGTTCCTGCAGTTCACGCTGGAAGGCTTCCTGATAGACCGCCTCTAGGAATCCGCAGCCAAGATGGCGATGCACTTCCATCGCCGCCCCGATGATGGCATGAGTTTGGGGATCTCTTTGTTCTCCTGTCGGCATCGTTCTATCCCCAGATTGCGCAGATGACACAGTTCGAGAACAACAGGCTAGTGATTCATTTCGATCGCAAAGCAGAAGCCGCCTTGCGGGCTGCAAGGCATGGGCGGAGCGTCCGCTGGCGGCCCGCGCTGCGCCTGCGAGTGTACCTCAAACTCTCAGGGCTTTTGCAGTAATCCGTCTAGGCTGTGGATGGAGTCTCTGCAATCTGTGTAATCTGCGTAATCTGTGGATCAGAAGCGGAAGACTTTGGTGGGTTCGGTCTGGCTGGCAAGGTGGAATTCCGGAGGCAGGGAGCCGCCGCGCTTTTCAAGCGCTCGCGTAGCGGCAAAGTGGGCGAGCCCGGGATGGTTGTTCTTCTCGCTGAGGTGCGCCAGGACCAGCACCTGGGCGGTCCCATCGTAATCCTCGGTCAGGAAGTCGGCGGTGGCGTTGTTGGAGAGATGCCCCTGCCGGCTCATCACGCGCTGCTTGATGAACCAAGGGTACGGCCCCACCTTCAGCATTTCTAAATCGTGGTTTGACTCGAGGATCAGACAATGGCAGCCGCGCGTGCGCTGCTTGACGAGCTCCGGAACGTAACCCAGGTCAGTGACCAGGCCGATTTTGATTCCTTCTGCTTCAAAGGTGAACGCCACCGGATCAACCGCGTCGTGAGGGATCGAAAAGGGAGAGATGGTCACGTCGCCGACGGTAAATTTCTCGCCGGCGGTGATCGTTTCAAAAGATTTCAGGCGCGGGTCCCAGGTGATCGCTTGGCGCGTGGTTCCGGTAATGTAAATGGGAGCTTTAAGGTCGAGCGCCAGGGACTTCAAGCCGCTCACGTGGTCGATGTGCTCGTGCGAAACCAGGATTGCATCAATGCCCTCGGTGGGTTCGCCAACCTCCGCCAGACGCTTGTAAATCGCTCTTTTGCTGAAGCCGGCATCCACCAGCAGGCGTGTCCGCTCCGTGGCAATCAGCGTGCAATTGCCCTTGCTTCCACTGCCCAGCACGCAAACTCGAACGCTCAACCGGCCTCCCGAAGCAAACAGTTGGTAGAGCAGACCGCCGTTCTTGCGATCCGCAGTCATTCTCTTGCGGGAAATTATAAGCCAGTTTGCCTGGGACAGATATTGAAAAAAGGGAGGCTGAGTTATTTTTCCGACCGCAGCGCGTAAAGCCCGCCGGCTGCAAGCAGGAGGCTGACGATAACGCTCACGCTCATCAGGGAGGGCAGGGAAATACCGTACAAAGCTGATCCCGTCAAGGCGCTCGCGCGCTTCAGTTGTTCCGCCAGCCAGGGGGCTGCGAAAATCAGTAAGGCGGCGAGCGCGCCGCCTCCCACCGCCAGAGAAATCTTCTCCACAATCATAATCGGGCGCAACGCCCGCTCTGCCGCGTCTCGACGCGCGGCCATCACCGCGCGCCACCAGACGCGCCCCGCTTGCGGAACCGGGGCGGATGCGTGGAGCTGCTCGCTGTCTTCTTGGAAGAGTTTATAGAGAGAGATGATTTCGGAGCATGAGGCGCAGCTTGCCACGTGCGCGCCGAGAGATTCCTCAAACTGGTCAGGCGCCCGACCCTCGCTCAAGGCTTCGAGAACCCGCCCCTCGTTTTCACAAACCATTTCTTTCATCGTACCACCTTCTTCTCTTTGGCTACGCCTGGAAGGGCGGCGTCTGCATTAATCTCAGCAGCTTCTTCCGCGCGCGATAGAGCAGGACCCGAACGCTCGACTCTTTCATCCCTGAGGCCTCGGCGATTTCCCGGTCGCTTGAACTTTCGGCGTAGGCGAGCCAGAGCAACTGGCGCTCCTGCGGCTTCAGCCGGGCGAGCGCGTGGCCCAAGTCCGAACGCAACGGAACGTTTGCCACAGCGCGGTCTTCGGCGGGGATCTCCGCCTCTTCGAGGTTCGCCGAAGCATGCTTTTGCGTTCGCCGCCAGTGGTCCCGCAAAAGGTTCGTGGCGATCCGGAAAAGATAATTCTTTAGGTGAGCTTCCTCCTGGGGCGGATTTGCCTGCGAGAGGAAGCGGCAATAACATTCCTGGAGCAGGTCGTCGGCGAGCGCCGCGTCTCCCGAAACCCGAGCGAGATAGGCCCACAGCGGCCGCGCCGTGCGCTCGTAGAGGACCCGGAAGCATTCCTCGTCCATCGCGAGGGATTTTACCTCCGTTTCGGCCACGGAAGCTTCATCCTTGGCAATTATTGTGGCGGGCGCCAGCATGTTGTCGCCTTGTCTCATCGGACTCTGCGTCATCTGCGGATCAGGAGACGGATTTCTCGGCAGAATGCTGCTGGTCCAACAGCCCGAACTTTTTGGAAAGACGATAGGAAATCCCGGCAGAGATCAAGAAGCCTGCGCCCAGCGCCACGCCCAGTCCCCCAAGAACAAAGAACCCTTCCGCCGCGTCCGAAAAATGGCTCCCGAGAACCAGAAAAACGACGCCTACCAGCAGAAGAACCACGCCTCTCTGGACCGAAGCTAGGATTCGACTGTAAGGCTCGCGCCGCGGCTCCTCGATCCCCAGCGACGCTACTAACTGCTTGCCGTACTCCGTATTGAGATAAGCCAAAGACTCCGGGCTTGAGCCGATCTTTTCAATCAGTCTTGCATGTACCTCGGACTGCATCCGCGCAATTTTCAGCCTTCGAATAAAGCTGAAAATCACCCAGACAGTCGCAGGAATGAAGCCGAAAACCGAAACAATTGCTACAATCGCGACTGCAAAAGGGTTGATCATCTGCTTTTCCTCTCCCGGCAGCCAAACGTGCCGGCTGATTTGTTGATTTTCACTGCTGCCGGACACAATGCGGATCGAGCCGCCGTCGGTGTGCAGCCGGAGCGTCTCGCCGCCCGAGCCAAGCGTGCCGCGCAATTTTGATTTCGAGGTTGTGCCTTCGACGCGCAACGGCAGATCGTTCGTAACTGTTCCGCCGGAGGTCGAGGCGTCAATGTCAAGATTCACAGCAGGGTCGAGGCTCACTTCAATCGAGCCGCCCGATGTTTCAAGGTTGCCGCCGCGGTCGTCGCCGTGCGCGAAAACCGCCTGGATGGGGCCGCCGGAAGTAGAAGCATCCGCGCGGCCAGTTATGTTGGCGATGTGAATCGGGCCGCCGCTCGTGTGCGCGCGCAATGAGCCGTCGAGCGAGTCCACGCTGATCGGCCCGCCCGATGT
>JBJKQF010000137.1:0-5431 GCA_046705545.1 Terriglobia bacterium | reverse complement strand
TATGCTCGTAGATAATTTCTGCGCTAAATGAAAAAGCCCCGCCACTCACGAAGAGTGGCGGGGCTTTAACTCTCGAATGCTACATTACCTATTCATGCCTCTTGATTGTCCGCACCGAGGGTCTGTTCCTCATGTGCAGGATCTTGGCATCAGAAGCATTGTGCGGATAGTAGGGCGTGGGACGCAGGTTATCAGGCTCCAGCACGGGATCCACGCGGCGGTTGTGAGCAAGCCGGTCCGTCACCCAGTGGCGAATTTGCGCTTGCTTGTTGGGATTCTCAGACTCAAGCGTCTTCACTTCGGAGAGGCTGAGGTTCTTGGTCCAACCATACGCCTTGATTTCAATCAGGTCAGCCGAAACGCCTTTGCTAACCAAGTAGTCTTTTACGATCTGGGCGCGCCGCTCGGAAAGCAGCATGTTGTAGTGGCGCGGGCCACGGCGGTCAGCGTGCGCTTCCAGCAGCAGCCGCGAGTCCGGAATGGCCTCGTGGTGCTTCACGAAGGTTTCCGCCAGCTTGTCCAGAGCGTCTTTCTGGCTGCTCAGCAAGCCATCGTGGCGATGGCCGCGGGTTGGCCAGTCCGTCGGGAAGAAGATGCTCGCCAGCGCGACCTTCACGTGCGCCTGCTCGATCAGGCCGACGATATGGAGCGTGGCTGTTTCCGTTTGGGACCCGCCGCACTCGTTGGTGGCGTGGAGGGTATAGGTATCGGTTTCATCCACAGGCCCGTAACCTGTCTGCTTGGGCGTCGGCGTGAGAGTCTTGCTCCCGCTGGTATCCACCGAGCCAAGAGGATCAATGGAAACGGACTGGGCGTTGGTGGTTGACCACGAAATCGTCGCGGAACCCTGTTCAACCACTTTGTTGCCCACCTTATGGTATCGAACCTCGCTGGGACTGATGCTAAGGGATGCCTGGATCGCGGAATCCACATCAATCGTGGCGCTCTTCTTAACAATGCCGCCAGGGCCCGCCGCGGTGAAGTCATAGGTCGTTGTTTGCTTGGGCTCAAGCGTTTTAGACCCGCTGGTTCCAACATTGCCAACCCCGCTGATGCTGTTCTCAACCGCATTGGCAGAGGACCAGCTGAGCTGGGTGGATCCGCCGCACTTAACCTCTGTGGGATTGGCGGAGAACTGTCCGGTCACCGGGGCGACAGCCACAGTGGCTGAAGCGATTCCAGCTTTAAAGCGCGGCAGAGAGGTCAGCTTGCCGCCCTTCTTCCAGGGTTTCGTCGTTGTCGCGCCGTTCTTATTGACGTGCACGATAACGCGTTCATTCTGTTTAACCGCAACCGCGCCGGACCAGATCTCTTTGCCCCACCACGTAATGTCCATCTGGTAGGTGCCAGGAGGAACGATGAGTTGCTGTTTTCCCAGGAAATTGTTATCAAACTCGTCGACGTGCCCGACAAAGAAGGCAGGCGTTTTCCCATTCAGCAGAACCGCAGCGTGAGGAGGCGCACCCTCGATCTGAATTCTCCCCCAGGGAGGAGAAACCGGACCGCCCTCCGGGACAAGCTTGAATTCAAGCTTGGTCTCTTTACCCACCTGCAAGTTGACCTTTTGGGATGCCGTCTGGTAACCATAATTGTGAACTTCGATCGTATGTTCACCGGGATCAACCCAGATGGTGCAGAAGTGGTCCCGGAGACAATTGCCTTCTTTTAAGGCCTGGCCATCAAGAAACACATAGGCCTGCCTCGGCACGACTTCAATCCTCAGCTTCGCTTTGTTCCCCCGCGGGAACGCAGGAGCGACAACAGCGAAAAATACCAACAGCGCGATCCCCGTCGCCAAAGGAAAAATGCGTCGCGGGTTCATGAGGTCAACCTCCGTAATGCTTGAATGTCTTCTCAGTCTTTAGCCCCGAGCACCCTTTTGTTCAAGTGCCCGTCTAATTTGTGTCGGCTCAAGCCAACTACATTAATACCATAAGTCAAACAACAAGACATGTCAAACAAAAGAAAAGAGTAACCTATTCCGCTTCCCGCTGGTCAAAGGGCTGTGCAGTGAATGCTCCTTCGGGCGGTAAACGCCTTCCCCCTTCCGGCTTAATTCCTGTCCGGGCAACGTCCGCTTTGTGGCTGTAATAATTGGATTTATCCTCGCGCCCAAGCCGCCCGCCCCTTCCCGGCCTAAACGTCACGGCGCGCGTGGGAGGATGAAAACGCAGGGCTCGCCACAACCTGGCGCGGAAACATCCCTTGCCTCCAGGCGTTAACTAAAGCGTTACCGAAAAGATGAGTGGAACGACATGCCTTGACGGGGAAGACCGTAGGCCATCTACCCGCCTGCTCGCTTGTCTGCGCTAACTAAAGGCACCGAGATAATCACCGATATATCAAAGGAGGTGGCTTCTCAGAAGAACCCGCGATGATGAAGTCATCCGAACACCTGAGAAGAGGCAAAAGGAACGGTCATGGGAAAAGGGGATCGAGGCTTCTCGCTAGTGGAGCTCTTGATTGTTGTGGCCATCATCCTGATTATTGCCGCGATTGCGATCCCCAACTTTCTCCGCTCGCGGGTGGCAGCGAATCAAGCCTCCGCAATCGAGTCGCTGAGAACCTTGAATACCGCAGAATTCACCTACTCCTCCACGTACGATGTGGGATTTAGCGCCACACTGGGTTACTTAGGTCCACCGGCCGCAGGCGTTCCGGCTGACCCAACGCAGGCTGGCATCGTCGATGATGTACTTTCCGGAAAATCCTCGGGAGGTGCCGGAACCATGACCTCCAGCAAGAGCGGGTATCACTATACCTATTCCCCCGGAGCAGCCATCAGCGGAAAAATCGAATCGTACAGTTTCAGCGCCGATCCCATCACCCGAGGTATGAGCGGGGCCAATTCCTATTTTATTGACCAGACGAGCGTCATCCGCCAGAACACCACGGCCGCGGCCAGCGCGGCTGATTCGCCTCTGGCCGGTTGAAAGCTTAGTTTCGCCGGCTTAACCCCTAGAAAAACTCGCAAACCTCCCTTGAGAAACCGACTGCGGCGACCTTCTTCTGGAGGTGCCTCATCGGCGTTGACGGGCAACCGCAGAGGGCCGTCTTGACTCGGCTGGCTTGTAGGCGTATCTCTAGACCCTAGAGGAAAACGCGAAGGTCGGCTTCCAGCCCCGCGTTTGAACCCCGCGCGATTCTGCGAGATTTTTACAGCAGAACCACCCTTTGCGGGGAGGTGCAATTATGCGTTCGGTTGAGAGAGTGCGTGGCCTGATCGCGGGAGCGCCTGTCGATCACTTGCCCGTGCAACCCGTCATTATGATGTTTGCTGCCAAGAACGCGGGAATGCTCTACATTGACTACACCAAAGACGGCCGCAAAATGGCGGAAGCGCAAAGCAAATTAGTGGAAGATTTCGGGATTGACTGCCTGCTCACCTGTTCGGACCCGGCTCGGGAGGTGATCGACATTGCCGGCGGCGGAAGCGTTCTCTGGTATGAAGACCAGGGGCCGGTGATTAATGAGGAGCGAGCGGCCCTCAGCGAAAAGTCGCTGCTCAAGAGTTTCAAGGTACCCGATCCTCTGGGCGGCGGACGGATGCATGACCGAATTAAAGCCATCGAAATCCTCAGTCGGGAATATGGCGGCGAAGTCCCCATTGTCGGCTGGGTGGAGGGCCCTCTGGCCTTGGCGCAGGAACTTCGGGGATTGAACCGGATCATGACCGACTTCATCGACGATCCCACGTTTGTAAAAGACCTGATGGATTTTTGCGCGGAAGTGGCAATAGACTATGCAGCCGCTCAAATCCAGGCGGGTGCAGACACCATCGGAATGAGCGACGCCGCTGCCAGCATGATTGGGCCTCATTACTATAAAGACTTTCTCTACCCGAGGCAGCACCGCGTGACCTCGTCCATCCGTCAGGGCTACCCGGACGTGATGGTCCGCCTTCACATGTGCGGGAAAACGGACCCACTGCTCGCCCAGATGCGTGAGTTGCCAGTTCACATCTTTGAGCTCGACTTCCCCACCAACCTCGCTCTGGGAAGGGCACAATTAGGTCCGGGGCCCGTCATCCTCGGAAACGTCTCCACGATTACGGATCTCCTGGAAGGTGATCCGGAAAGGGTCTATGAGGCTTCAAGGAACTGCCACGCTATCTGCGGGAAGTACCACATCGTGGGATCAGGTTGCGAAGTCTCCCCGATGACGTCCCCGCAAAATCTTCGGGCCATGGTGCAATACTCAAGGGACCACAAGCCTGAAGAGTACCAATGCACCGGTGAACCTTCCCGGGGCCGGGTCGCGGAAACCGCGTAGGCCGAACTTGTCCCGCAAAGAGTTTCTTCTCTGCAGGGCCACGCCAATTACCCTTTCCCCTTTCAGCGTCCAGGCTTCCAGCAAGACAAGCGCCGTTCGAGCACGCCCGGGTCGCCCGAATTCGGACTAGCCACGGAAGCGTCCAAGGCATTAGAATTGATGGGCACATCGACGGAGAGGTGGCCGAGTGGCTTAAGGCGGCGGTTTGCTAAACCGTTGTACGGTCAAAAGCTGTACCCAGGGTTCGAATCCCTGCCTCTCCGCCAGTCCTTTAAACTCCAACCATTTGTCCCCTATTGAATCGCAGCAACCCGGGCGGCAAGAGTAGGCCGGAGGCCAAAGTCGAAGCGCAACACAGGAATTCGGCCAAGGGCCGGTGCCAACGCTGGCGCGTTGACCGCAGACCATCGTGCATCTGCAGCCGGCACATCAGCACTGGAACTTGGACGGCCTTCTCGTGTAGCATGTCGGTGACTGCTTCACCTAACGAGGGGCAATACCAATCGGTAGCAACGAAACACTTCGATGAAACACTTCGACATGAAAGGTGATTGGGAAGCGAGGGCAAAGGAAGATGCGCACAAAGCCATCGCCTGTGACAGCGGTCGCAATGAGGCTCTCTTCCGTGAGTCAGGAAAGCGTGACCTGCAATTAGTGCTCGACGGAGCGTTGGAAACCATCAAAAACAGGGAGAGCGCCCTTGAAATAGGGTGTGGCACCGGGCGACTCCTTGAGCCTTTGGCAACTTACTTCAACCAACTCTACGGTGTTGACATCTCCGGAGAAATGGTCAAGCGCGGCCGTGAACGCCTCGCCCATATGCCGCAGATACACCTACTTGAAATCGACGGCCTGGGAACCCTCCCTTTCAAAGATGGCACCTTCGATTTTTGCTTCAGCTACATAACTTTTCATCATATCCCCATGAAACCTGTCGTCCTACGCTTTATCAGTGAGGCCAGACGTGTCCTAAAACCGGGTGGGATTGCGCGCCTTCACTTCTTTGGCCGTCCCGTTGGGCTGATGGCGTCCATACGCGAGCGGTTTACCCATAAGAGCACTTGGAGGGGATACAAGTTTACTTTGCCAGAAATCACGTCTGCCACAAAGGAAGCCGGCTTTGCGACGGTCCATGAGGAATATGTCCCCGCCCAAGCTC
>JBJKQF010000136.1:0-8382 GCA_046705545.1 Terriglobia bacterium | reverse complement strand
CTACGATCGTGCGGGTGGGAACGGCCATCTTCGGTCCGCGCCGTTAGAGGGTTTTCTTGATGTCTGGAAGGACCCGATGAGCGAATTCACCGTGGATGCCAAGAGCGTCAAGATCTGGCTGCAAGTGAAGCCGCGCGCGCGGCACGAACGCTTGGTCCGGAACTCGGCGGGGGGTCTCCAACTGGAACTCCTGGCGCCCCCCGTAGAAGGAAAGGCCAACCAGGCGGAGATCGCATTCCTCGCGAAAGCGCTCCGTGTACCGCGCTCCTCGGTGGAAATTGTGACCGGAGAAAAATCGCGCCGCAAGCTCGTCCAGATCAGCGGAACGCCGGGCGCGGAAGCTGTTGCCAAGCTGAACACCTTGGCGCAAGAGGGAAGCAAGTAAGCCATGGTTTACGCGCTGAGTCTCACCTTGATTGTGGTAGCGCTGCTGGTGGTGAGCGTCGCGCGGTCGCGGAAATTGAAGTCGCACGCCGACTTCATGGTGGCGGACCGCAGGCTTTCGGTGTGGGTGCTGGTTTTCACGCTGCTCTGCTCCTGGATCGGTGCGGGGAGCCTGTTTGCTGGCGCCGAATTTGCCTATCAGCAGGGCCTGGCGTCGCTATGGCTTCCGGCGGGAGGCTGGGCCGGACTGCTGGTGATCTACTTTATCGCCGGCCGCGCTCGCTCCTTTGCGCAATACACCGTTCCCGACCTCTTGGAGACCCGCTACAGCCCCACGGCGCGCGTGCTGGGAACCATCTGCATCATCGTTTCATACACCGCGATCGTGAGCTATCAGTTCCGTGGGGGCGGCCGGATTCTGAAGCTTGCCTTCGGCATGAGCGAGACGGCGGGCACCATCATCCTGGCGATGTTCGTAATTCTGTTCACGGCTCTGGCGGGAATGTCCTCCGTGGCCTATACGGACTTGGTGATCGGCTTGGTGGTCACGGTGGGTTGTGTGTTTGCGCTGCCCGCTATGGTTTCGCACGCGGGTGGCTGGAGCGCTGTGCGCGCCGCTCTGCCTGCAAGCCACCTGACGCCGCTGGGCACCATGAGCCTGGGAACCGCGCTGGGGTATTTCCTGCCGACCTTCACGCTGATGCTGGGCAATCAAGCGATGTACCAGAAGTTCTTTTCCGCTAGGAGCGAGCGCGCCGCGCGCCTTTCTGTGGTGGGCTGGGTGTGCGGCACCATGGTGCTGGAAACGATCATCGTGCTGCTGGCGATTGTGGGCGGCGTGATGTTCCACGCGCGCGTGGAATCCGGAAAGCTGCCGGCCTGGGGCCTGATTCCTTACACGGCGCGCTACGGCGTGATGCCCCTGATCGGTGCGATCTTTTTGGCGGCGATTTTTGCCAAGGTGATTTCCACGGGGAACAATTACCTGTTCTCTCCCGCCACCAGTGTGGTGCACGACGTCCTCCAGCGCTTTGTGGCCAAGCGCGCCAGCGACCGCAGCCTGCTGGTGATGTCGCGCATCACCGTGGTGGTTCTGGGCCTCCTGGCGCTTGCGCAGAGCTTTCAACCTTCTATCCTGCACACCGCCGTTTATGCCTATGACGTTTACGGCGCGGGCATCACGCCCGTGGTGATTGCGGCATTTTTCTGGAAGCGCACGACCACGGCCGGAGGACTGAGCTCCATTGCCGGAGGCACGGCGGTGGCAATCATCTGGAAAATTTTCGGCCTGGACTCCTACGTTCCCATGATTTTCCCCGCGCTGGCCGTCTCGGTAATCTGCCTGGTGGGCGTGAGCCTATTGACCGCGCCGCCCCGCCGGGAACAGTGGGAACCGTTCTTCCGGAAGGCGAAAGCGTAGAGGGCAGCCTCCTTCATTGTGGGAATTAGCGGCGGCCTCACCCCGCCAGGACGATCTTAGAGGTGAAAACGAGTATGGACCTGGAACTCATTCAATCCGCACTCCGCGAGGCGGGACTCGATGCGTGGCTCTTTTACGATCATCATCACCGCGACCCGATCGCCTACCGCGTTCTGAAGTTGCACGCGCCGCTCTGCACGCGCCGATGGTACTACCTCATCCCTGCGCAAGGCGCGCCGGCCAAGCTGGTACATCGCGTCGAGCGCAGCAACCTGGATACGTTGCCCGGAACGCGCCACCTTTATTCCTCCTGGCAGGAGCAACGCGAGCAGTTGGGAAAAATATTGGGAGGCAAGAAGCGGATCGCCATGCAGTACTCGCCTCTCAACGACATTCCCTACGTGGGCCTGGTTGATGCCGGAACGGTGGAGCTGGTGAAAGGTTTCGGCGTGGAGGTTGTCTCTTCCGGAGACTTGGTGCAGTGGTTTGAGGCGCGCTGGCCGCGCGAGAGCCTCGAATCACACTTGTCCGCGGGGAAGGTGGTGCACGGAGCTGTCCGTAGAGGATTCGCATTGATCCGCGACACGCTGCGGGCTGGAAAGACTTTGAACGAGTATGACGTGCAGCAGGAAATCCTGCGCTTCTTTGACGAACACGGCGTGACGACGGAGGAGACTCCCATTGCGGCCGTTAACGCCAACACCGCGAACCCCCACTATTGCCCCACAGCGGAGGTTTCCCAGCCAATCCGCGAAAACGATTTTGTGCTGCTGGATGTTTGGGGAAAGCTGAAGAAGCCGGGCTCGGTCTACTTTGACATTACCTGGACGGGCTTTGTGGGCGAAGACGTTCCCAGCCGCTACGCCTCAATCTTTGCGGTGGTCCGTGAAGCGCGCGATGCCGCCGTGAGCTTGATTCAGGAAGCTATGCAGCAGGGAAAGCCGCTGCACGGCTGTGAGGTGGATGACGCCGCCCGCGCCGTGATCAACGGCCACGATCTGGGCGAGTATTTCATTCACCGCACCGGCCACTCGATCGGCGAAGACATCCACGGCAACGGGGCGAACATGGACAATTTTGAAACGCACGATTCCCGCCGCATCGTTCCGGGAACGTGCTTCTCCGTCGAGCCGGGAATCTATCTTCAGGATTTCGGTGTGCGCAGTGAGGTGAATGTCTACGTGGAAGAACGCGGCGCGCGCGTTACCGGCGAAAAACAGGAAGGCATTGTCCCCATCTTCGCCCAAGATTGGTAGCCGCCGTTCCTCAACCCTATTTGATTTGCCAGGTCCTCAGGCTGACTTGATCTTGCGTCCTTCTGCGTCCCAAACCGCCAGCGAGTTGTTGAAGTAAGAATAGTTGGCCATATGGCAGGCGATGGCGGCGTGGTTGCCGAACTCCGCATCCTCAATGGAGGGCTGCCGTGTCTTGACGGACTGGAAGAAGTTCCAGAGGTGCTCGCGGGCGCTGTCATAGCCGGGTGGAGCGTAGTAGCCGGTTGCCTCAATGGGAACCGCTTTGCCGGGAGGAGTGTCGTGCTCGGCGTGCCATTGCTTGGCGTAAGCGTTTTTCATCCGCTTCGGCCAGGCTGGCGTGCAGGGGCTGTGGTTCTTGCCGTCCTCCGGCCAGATGGTGTACCCGCTGGGATTTTCGATGCCGTGAATTTCCAGAATCCCCCGTGTGCCCATAAAGCGATAGACTTCAGCTTCAGCCGTATTGAGGGTACAACGCAAAGTGGCGCGAAACGTTGGGTAGTCGTAAAGGGTGGTCATCACGTCCGGGACGTTGCGGCCGTCGTGCCAGCGGAACAGGCCTCCCATGGTGGCGGCGCGGCTGGGTGGCGCCGTCACGTCCATGACGTAATGAATGCCGGTTAATGAATGGACGAACAAGTCTCCGGAAATACCTTCGCCGTAATCTTGATAGTTGCGCCAGCGGGTGAAGCGCAGCTTGCTGAAAGCGCGCCGCGGCGCGGGCCCCAGCCAGGTCTTCCAATCCACCGTTTGCGGTGAAACGTCGGGCGGCACGGTATAGTCCCAGGCGCCGCAGGGGCTGTTGCGGCCGAGCGACGACTCAATCAGGCAGACGTCGCCAATGGCGCCCTGCCGGATCAACTCGCGCGCCTTGGCGTAAATCACCGAGCTGGGTTCCTGGCTGCCTACCTGCACGATGCGGTTGTAACGTTTGGCCGCCTCAATCATGGGGAATCCCTGCTCCACCCGGTGCGTCATGGGCTTCTCGACGTAGACGTCTTTGCCGGCCTGGCAGGCGTCCAGCACGATGCGCTCGTGCCAGTGGTCGGGCACGGGCGCCAGGATGCAGTCAACCTCTTTGTTGTCCAGCAAGTCCTGATAGCGGCCGGTGATTTGGACCGGCTTTCCTACGATCTCGCGGGCTAGCTCCTGGCGGCCGGTATAAACCTCGCAGACCGCCGCGCACTTCGCGCCGGGTAACTCGATCGCAGTCTTAAGCATGCTCGCGCCGCGCATCCCCACGCCCACAATGCCGAATCGAACCGTGTCGCTAGGCGCTTCTGGACGTGCGGGAAGTCCTGCGGGGCCCGCCTCCAGCCGCACCGTGCGCGCTGCCAGCACTCCGCCCGCTGCACCGGCAGCCTTTCCCATAAAACTGCGGCGCGAGATTCGTTGGTGGTCCATTGAGGTTTCCTCCCAGAAGCAGAAGTGAGAATTGCGTCTTGCCCTCTGACGAGGCGGAAGTCTACCGCTGAAGAATCCGGGATGCAATCGCCAATCGCGGCGACGTCTTCGGTCCCATGAAGCCAGAACTTACCGGGAGTAGATTTTCACCCACTGCCCGCGCCGCTCGAAGCTGGCCAGCAGTTTGAGATGATATTTTTGCACTAAGGAGGACGGCGGCTCCTGCGGCGCATATTCCAGGGCGACGTCAGCCCAGCGGTAGCGCTTCAGCCAGTTGCCGGGCGGATTCCATTTGCGCGAGTAGAGGTAGAGAAGGTCAAAGGAGCCTGGAGAGACTTTGCTGAAATTGCGCGCGGTGAAGCCCTGCAGATGGATCACGCGCAGGGGCTTCTTCACATAGCCCAAGGCAGGCCTGTCGAGCTCGTCCGTGGCCGGCCAGGCGGTCAGAATGCGGGGAGCATCGGGGCGGCTGGAAAGGAAATCGGCCGCCTGCTGGTGGAGCCGGACAAAATCACTGTAGGCGAGGTTGTCCTCATACGGAAAGGGATAAGGCGGGTTGATGAACCACGAAGCGATAAAACAGCACGCGGCAACCGCCAGAACAGCGCGCATTGCCGGGCGCGGCAGAGTCTCCACGAAAAGAAGGAGAGCCAGGTAAAAGCAGGGAAAAACTGGAAGCAAATAACGCGGCAAGACCGCGCCTCCCACGGCGCTGAGCATGCCCACATAAGCGATGGTCAGCCCCACAGATAGGAAGAGAAAATCCCGGCGAGTCCGTGAACGGCTTGCTTGCGGGGAAGGGAGGTCCTCCGAAGGGACGGCGGTTCTTAAAGCCTTCCTCATGGCGCGATAACCTAGTATGGCAGCGGCCACCAGTAGCCAGTTGAACCCGGCGAATAAAACCTGATAGAGACGCCGCAGCAGGGTGACAAAAATCCGGGAAGGTTCGATGGTGGTGTAGAGATTGTACTTGAGATATGAAGGATTCCCGGTCCAGAAGCCGGTGGTGTGGTGGTAATAAAGCGCCCAGGCTGCAAGCGGTGCGAGCGGCAGCGCCAGCCAAACGGCCGCTGAGGGCTTGAGTTCCTTGCGCAGCCGCCACGCATAAAGCCAGGCGACCGGGAGAAACACGATGGCGGTTTCCTTGGTTAGAACGGAGAGAGAAAGCAACAGCGCAAACCAATCGAAGCGCCGCCTGAGCAGGAAGTAAACGCTGGTCGTGGTGGTGCAGGCGGCGGGAAGATCCAAGTGCGCAAGTGAGCTTTGGGCAAAGAATACCGGAGACAAAGCCAGAAGCGCGCAGGCCCATGCCGCAGTTTCACGGCGAGCAACGTTCCGGCCGAGAGTGTACAAGGCGGCAAGGGTTCCGGTGGCCACGGCGATCATCGCCACGCGGGTGACGACGGGGGAACATCCGAAGAGGCTCCAAGCCAATCCAAGATAGACAGAGAGCAGGGGAGTATGTCCGGTGGGAAGCGTGCGCTGAGGGATGAGGAGGAAGTGATGGTAAAAATCCAGGGCGGCTGGAATGTAATAGCCTGCCTCATCCCAGAAGTAAGGGAGGCGCAGCAGGGGCTCATGGAGCAGCACCAAGGCGCCCAGCGCGGCGAGGAAACCGAGACCATACAAAGCCGCGGAGCGCAGGTTGAACTGGCCCGAACGAATTGGGAGACGCTGTTCCACGGCAGAATCATTGTTCCGGAAACTGCGGAGAATTGGAAGTCCCACATCAGGTAAGGAGGGTTTTTCGCGGGTTGGCTGAGGTGCACGTGTCTGGCATTGTCTTTCGGGATACTCAGGACTACGATGGTCTTAAGGGCTTGGATAGTCGAACGGGGTAAAAGGAGGGTTATGCAAAACTCAGCCTGGGTTAAGGGATTGGTCGCTTTGTGGGTGTTGGTGTGTTTTGGTGCGCCGCGGGCGAATGCCGAATCTGGGCATGATGCGAAGGCCGTTGAAATTGCCCATGCCATGATGCAGGCCATGGGCGGAGAGAACGGATGGAATTCTGTGCGTGTGGTTCGCTTCGATTTCGAGGTGATCGCAAACGGAAAGACGGTTGTTGATCGTCATCACCTTTGGGACAAGGAAACGGGGCAGTATCGCCTGGAAACCAAGACCAAGGACGGCCGTCATGAAGTGGCGCTGTTCAACGTCAACACGAAAGAAGGAAAGGTTTACATCGCCGGAAAGCGGGTGGAGGGCGCGCAGGCTGAGAAGGATTTGAAAGATGCCTATGCGGCCTATATCAATGACATGTACTGGCTGGCGGAGCCCTGGAAATGGCTCGATCCCGGAGTAAACCTGAAGTATGTTGGAACGCGCCGGAGAGGGGATGAAACCTACGATGTGGTTCAGCTTACCTTTGGCCATGTCGGTCTGACCCCTGGCGATGAATACTGGGACTATGTGTCCAAGAAAAATCACCTGATGACGCACTGGGAATACCGTCTCCAAAGCGGGCAAAGAGGGTCTTGGGATTGGGAATACGGTGATTATGGTGGCATTAAACTGGCCGAAAACCATGTGAGCGCCGACAAGAAGACCGAAATCAATATGGGCGACGTCCAAGTGCTCAACAATGTTGACGGCGCGTTTTTTACTGACCCTGCCCATATGCTTTCGGAACTGAAGTGACCGGCTTGATCCAGGCGTGGAAACGTCGCATCCGGCCTGGGGAAGGGCATTCCGCCCGGAGCTGCTGAGGCCGGATGTGTCCTCAGAGAGGGCTTTCCAGCAGGGCATCCCCGGCCGGGATTTCGGCTTCAAAGAATAAACAGATTCGTAGCAAGGAGAACGCGTATGAAAGTTTTGAAAACCCGAACTTGGTGGGTAATGTTTGTGGCGGTTTGCTTCTTTGCATCTCTCCTGCGCGCCGACACCTTAAAACTGAAGGATGGGACCAGCGTGCAAGGGAAGTACTTGGGTGGTACGGACTCAGATATCACCTTCTATACGAATGGCCGGCTCGAACACTACCCCATTGCCAATACCCAATCCATCATTTTTAGCACTCAGGATTCTCCGGCTCCCGTGACGTCGTCCAGCGTTACTTCGCCCGCGACCGCAGCCCCCAGCGCTGCTTCAACCTCTCAGAACATTCTGGTTCCCGCGGGCACTCATCTGGTGGTCCGCATGATTGATGGGGTGGATTCGGACCGGAACAAGGTTGGTGATACCTTTCAGGCGAGTCTGGAAGATTCTTTAATTGTGAACGGCACGGTGATTGCTCCGAAGGGTTCTACGGTTTACGGCCAATTGCAACAGGTCAAGTCCGCCGGACGCATTGAGGGGCAGTCGGAGTTACGGTTGGGCCTGACGGGAATCGTAGTCAACGGCGCAACCTATAACATTGCGACCGGCACCTACACCGCGCAGGGCAGTTCGCGCGGCCATCAGACCGCCAAACGGGCCGGCATTGGGGCCCTGGCCGGAGGAATTATTGGGGCCATTGCGGGCGGCGGTAAAGGAGCAGCTATCGGCGCCGGCGTTGGCGCGGGCGCGGGCACAGCGGTTCAGGTGATGACGCACGGGCAACAGGTTCATGTCCCGAGCGAAACGGTTCTGGACTTCACTTTGCAGCAGCCTGTTAACCTCCCCGTTTCAACCAGCGCGGGGCCGGCGCAGTAACTAATGGCGTCCACGGGTGGTCGTAAGCATGCCGGGCGGCGATATCTCTGCTTGCGCAATACGTGGGGCGATCGCCGCACGAAGGAAGGGGACGGTTTCTTAAGGTTCTCGCAGCATTTTGAGAAAGCGCCTTCTCCACCCGGAGGGCAAAGCCGCCACATCGAGGATCTGGCGGATGAGCGCGGCGTCTTGAGGCTCATCGCTGAAATAGAGGCGGAGCAGGGTAGAGACGCTGATCTGTTTTTTCTCCGGCTGGATCAACTCCACCTTTTCTCCCGCTTCGAGTTCACC
>JBJKQF010000135.1:0-10896 GCA_046705545.1 Terriglobia bacterium | reverse complement strand
GATTCGCTTTGCTTTCCGGCAAGCGCGGCATTTCCAGGGACCGCACACTCCCCTAGCAGCTGCGTTGGCCATTGGGTTCCTTTTCGCGTTCCTGGCCCAGTACGGCGGAGGTATGGCGGCCATCACGGGCGCTTACCTGGCGGGTCTCTTCATTGCGGCAGGTCCCACGCATGGCGAAGTGATTGCGGACTTGCGGTCCATGAGCAACTCTTTCTTCGGGCCGCTCTTTTTTGCCTCGATCGGACTGGAAATCAACGCCCGCAGCCTGGGCGGGCACTTCGGCTTCTTTTTCCTGATCCTGATCATCGCCATTCTGGGCAAAGTATTCGGTTGCGGGCTGGGAGCTTGGGCCAAAGGTTTTCCTGCTGCCGATGGCTTGATCGTTGGAGTGGGCATGATTCCCCGGGGTGAGGTCGGCTTGATCACCGCGAACATCGGCTGGGCGGCCGGCATTGTCTCCTCCGAGATTTACTCCCTGGTGATTGTACTGGTTCTGGCGACAACGCTGGTGACACCACCGCTGCTCAGCATCTGTTTCGGCCGCAAGTCGGCCATCGAGATCACCACGCCAGCTGCCGAATTAGAAGGGGCTTCGCCGGATCCCTGAGGCGGGGATGAATTTTCGCAAGTGCTGGGATTTCTTCCATAGGAACAGGACGGGCCTGATCCAATTTCCTCGAAAGGGCAGAAGAAAGGGCAAACTATTATGAAAAAACTGGAAGCCGTTATTCAACCGTCGAAACTGGATGCAGTGAAGGAAGCGCTGTACGAAGTTGGGATTCAAGGCATGACCGTCAGCGAAGTCCGCGGCCACGGACGCCAGAAAGGCCATTCGGAAATCTACCGCGGGCACGAGTACACCGTCGATCTGCTTCCCAAGATCAAATTGGAAGTGGTGGTGTCGGACGCTCTCGCTCAGCCGGCGGTGGACGCGGTGATCAAAGCGGCGCGATCCGGCAAGATCGGGGACGGCAAGGTGTTCCTCTCCGAGGTTCTGGAAGCAACCCGCATCCGCGACAACCAACACGGCGACGAAGCCCTTTAGTCGCCCGGCGGCCGCAAGGTTCCGCCGCAAAAGTTTGCGGTGGAACCTCACCGCGCTGGTAATGCTGGCCCCGCCGCCGGGTACTCACGGCTTGGCGGCGGGAAACTCTACTTTTGGAACCTGTTGGGCAGCCGGAGTGGCGGCAAAATAGGCGTCGTTTCTCTGGAAGCCCGCCCAGCCGGCAAAGACGTTGTTCGGAAACTGTCCGATATAGGCGTTGTAATCCTGGATGGCGTTGTCGTAGCGGCGGCGCTCCACGGCGATGCGGTTTTCTGTGCCGGCCAGTTCATCCTGCAATCGCAAAAAGCTTTCATTCGAACGTAGCTGGGGATAATTCTCGGTAAGGGCCAGCACTTTTACCAGTGCGCCATCAAGCTGCTGGTTCGCCGCGATCTTGCCCTTGGGCGATTGCGCGTTCATCAAGTTCGCCCGGGCGTTCGCCACCGCCGTAAAGACAGTGACTTCCTGCGCCGCGACACCCTTGACCGTCGCTACCAGGTTGGGAATCAAGTCAGCCCGGCGCTCAAGCACCACGCTCACCTGCGCCCAATCGGATTTGATCGTTTCATCTTTCCGTACCATGGTGTTTCTCGCGCTGGCGTACATGCCGCCAAAGATCAGCACGGCCAGCACAATCGCTCCCAGTGCAATCCAGACTTTTTTCATCTAACTCCTCCAGAAATTGCCACCCTTGCGCCGCCGTGGCCGGCGCCGTTCAGTTTCCGCCCGCGAGGCGGCGGTCTACTTCTTCGGTGACGCGCTCGACCAGCGCCAAGTATCCCCGCAGGATTTCTCGCGCCACGAGCTCGCCCGCAGATCGCTTGCCTTCACGAACGTCCAGGATGGCCTCAAAAGCCTCCGGGCTTACGCCCGCCAGCCGCGCGACGTGCGCGATGACTTCCCGGCGGGCGGACGGCGGCTCTTCCCCGAGCACAATGAGAGCGTGCCGGAACAGGGTGATAAAAGTGGAAACGGAGGCGTCCATCAAGGCGGTGAGCACGCTATCCTTGGGAGGCGCAAGAAGGATTCCCTGCCTCAATTTAACCCAGTTGGTCCGCAGCTCACGTTCCACCTGAAGGCGGTGCAGATCCATGGGAACAGCCAGGAGCCCAAAGAAATCTTCACCGTAAATCATCCGGTGATGCGCCTTCATGTCGAGCAACTCAATGGCAAAGATGTCCGCTGAAGCGCGCAGTTCCTCCAGGGTGAAGACTTGGGGCGCGGGAAGCTTCTTGCGCTCCCACCACGCCACCACCGCGTGTAGAGCCTCAAGATCGTCCGCGCCCGCCCGCTCCAGAAGCAAGAGCAGATTCAAATCAGAATGCCGCTTGTGATATTCGCCGCGCGCCGCCGAACCAAAAAGCACTATCGCTTTAAGATTCTTTCCCGCTGCCACCTGTAACTTTTCTTTGAACTCCGCCAGCAATTTTTCCATGGTCATCACTCCAGACTACCAGCCTCCGCTCGCTCCACCGCCGCCAAACGACCCACCACCGAATCCCCCAAATCCTCCACTACCGCCAAATCCGCCGCCGCCCCACGAACCGCCGCGCCAGCCTCCGCCCATGCCGCCGAGGAACCACGGACCTGCCCACCACCAAGCGCTGTGGGCACGGCCGTAGCGGCTGCGGCCGCCCAGCAAGCGGCCCAGAAACCCTAGCATCGGAAATAAGAAAAAGAACAGAAGGAACAGGAACCCGAGGAGATTCGGCCCTTGCCCTTGCGTTTGGTTTTCCGGAGGACTGGCAGGAACGCCGCTCAGCGCGCTGAGTTGGACGCCGCGGTCCTTAGCGATTACATCGGCTACTCGCTGGGTCATCAGCAACAGGGCAGCGCTGTAATTCCCGGCGCGCAGCAGCGGTTTGGCTTGGCGGCCAAAATCACCCACCAGGCCGTCCGGCAAGATCGGCTCCAGGCCGTAGCCCACTTCAAAGCGGTAGCGATGCTCGTTGGGCGCCAGCAGAATCATCACGCCGCGGTCTTTCTGTTTGGGGCCAATGCCCCAGCGCGTGGCCAGGTCAATGGAAAAGTCATCAATGGGCTCGCCTTCCAAGGACTTTACCGTGACCACGGCAATTTGCGCCTGTGCTTTCTGGTCCACTTCATTGCAGATTGCCGTCAGTTCCTGCTGCGTTTGGGGATCGATGACTCCGGCAAAGTCATTGACGTAACCCTGCGGGTGCAGATCTTTGGGCTGCTGCGCGGGCGCTGGCCCAGCTAGAAACACTACCGCGCAAAGGAAAAGGAGCGCACCGGAAATCCAGCCGCCCCAGCCAAACGATGTGCGTGTTTTCACTCCGCTGTCGAGTTGCATCGTCCTGAAGAAAGTGCCGCTCCCTCTCACAAATCGCTTCCCAGCATCACTCACGGAGCGGCGCTCGTATCCGTTGCCGAAGGGTCCGCAACTGCGGAACTCTAACGGACCCTCGCGGGAATTCCCATTATGACCCACGATCCGGTCACAGCATAGCCTAACCTGAATCCGTCGTAATCGCCTGAAGAGCCTCATCGAGTTTGCCAACTTCTAATTTTCCGAAGCCGGGCAAACCAAGCCTATGAGTACATGGCAAGGAGCGGATATTATTCCTTAGCCCGAAGAAGCCGCTTGCGAAGGAATCTCTTTTCCAATTCCACCGCCCAGAAGATAACTGAGCTGAGAACAATGCTAAGAGCCAAGTCAGCCCCCGGCAGCGCTTGCGTCCCAAATATCCCCTGGAGAAAGGGAACGTAAACGAGCGCAAGCTGTAGGACCACCGTTAGCATGACGGCACCTAGCAAAGGCCTGTTTGACATCAGTCCCAATTGGAACAGCGACTGGCGTTCCGACCGGATCGCCAGGACGTGCGCCATCTGCGAAAGCGTCAGCGTGGTGAAGACCATGGTCTGCCACCGCGGGTCGTGAATCCTCCAATAGCTGTAACCCACTCCCAGTGAGATGAGCCCCATCAAGAGCCCGACCCAAAGAATGTGGCGGCCCAAGCCGCGGGCAAAAAGGCTCTCCCGGGGAGGCCGGGGAGGGCGGCGCATGATGTCGGCCTCGGCAGGTTCCACTCCCAGAGCCAGGGCGGGCAGGCCGTCGGTCACCAAGTTCATCCAAAGAATTTGCAGGGGCAGCAGGGGCAGCGGCATGCCGAAGAAGGGCGTCACTAGCATCAGCCAGATTTCCCCGGAATTGGTGGCTAACAGGTACTTGACGAATTTCCGGAGGTTGTCATAAATCACCCTTCCCTCTTCCACGGCTGCAACAATGCTGGCGAAATTATCGTCCAGAAGCACCAAGTCGGCAGCCTCTTTGGCCACATCGCTGCCCGCGACGCCCATGGCCACGCCGATGTCCGCTCTCTTCAGCGCCGGGGCGTCATTCACCCCGTCGCCGGTCATAGCCACCACTTCCCCACGCCGGTGCAGGCCCTCCACGATGCGCAGCTTGTGCTCAGGTGAAACGCGCGCATAAACCGCCGCCGATTCCACCACCTCCTCCAGTTCTTGGCTCGAAAGGTGGCTGAGTTGCATCCCAGTCAGGACAGGTCCGGCGCCATGGATTCCCACTTGCCCGGCAACCTGCCGGGCGGTCAGCGGATAGTCGCCGGTAATCATCACGGGGCGGATCCCTGCCGACTTGCAGGTGGCCACGGCGGAGACTGCTTCCGGCCTCGCAGGATCACTCATACCCACCATCCCAATAAAAACTAGATCCCGCTCCAGCGATGCCGCGTCTCCATTGGAGGGAGCCGAGTCGAGCGGGCGGAAGGCCACGCCCAGCACGCGCATGCCGGCGGCTGCCAAATCGTTTTGCTCCTCCGCCAGCCTCTCCCGCCAAGCGGCGTCCAAGGGCTCACGGCGCCCTTGGTTCCAGACGGCACTCGCCCGCTCCAGCAGAACGTCAACGCCGCCTTTGGTAAAGGCAAGATAGGAGGGCAACGCTCCCTCGCAAGCCGCAGCCACAGCAGGCGGGATTTCGCCACGCTCCGGGGAGAGACGGTGAACCGTAGTCATGCGTTTGCGCTCGGAGGCAAAGGCGACCTCTGAGACGCGAGGCAAGGCGTGCTCCAGTTCTTCCTTGCCCAGCCCGGCCTGGGAGGCCGTCACCACCAACGCAATTTCCGTAGGATCGCCCAGAGGCGGAGCGGAGTCTGACCTGCCGTTGGCAGAAGGAACAACGGCGTCGTTGCAGAGCGCGCCGGCAGCCAGCAGTAGCTTCGCGGCAGCCTTCTCCGCATCAGGAAGGTGGTTGATTTTCCCTTCAGCATTCGGATCTTCCACACGTTGAGCGGGAAGCGCGAGGACGGCGGTCGTCATGCGGTTCTCAGTGAGCGTTCCGGTCTTGTCCGAGCAGATCACGGTGACCGCGCCCAGCGTCTCCACGGCTGAAAGCTTGCGGATCAGCACTTTCCGCCGCAACATCCGCTGAGCGCCAAGCGTCAGGGTGATCGTCATGACGGCGGGCAGCCCTTCGGGGACGGCGGCCACAGCCAAGCTGACCGCGGTCAGGAACAGCAGCTTAAAATCCTCTCCGCGCAACCAGCCAAGGACAAAAATCAGTGCCACAATCAACAAAGCTGCCGCCGCCAGCCACTTCCCCAATTGCCCGAGGCGCTGCTGGAGCGGCGTGGGCTCACGCTGGACGCCATAAATCATCCCGGCGATTCGTCCCAGTTCCGTTTGCATGCCCGTAGCGGTCACAAGACCTTCGCCGCGCCCGGAGGAAATAGAAGTTCCCATGTAAACCATGTTGCTCCGGTCACCCAAGGCAAGGTCAGCAGAATCGAGCGCACGCTCGGATTTCCGC
Organism: Terriglobia bacterium; assembly: GCA_046705545.1. Classification (GTDB taxonomy): domain Bacteria; phylum Acidobacteriota; class Terriglobia; order UBA7540; family UBA7540; genus JAMCXS01. Next base: position 5,062 of record JBJKQF010000135.1, on the reverse strand, counting down.
ACGGCCTGCGATTCGCCCGTCAGGGCAGCCTCCTGCGTTTGCAGATCCACACTCTGGATGACGCGGCAGTCCGCAGCCACCAGGTTTCCAGCTTCCAGCAGAATGACATCGCCCGGCACCACGGTGAGCGAGGAAACCTCTTGAATTTCGCCGTCCCTCCGCACCTTTACCAGGGGAATCGCCAGTTTTTTGAGAGCCGCCATCGCCTTTTCCGCGCGGTACTCCTGGCTGAAACCCAGGATGGCGTTGAGAACCACGATGGCCGCGATGGCAAGGGCGTCGTTATAATCGCGCAGCAGAGCGGAGATGCCCGCCGCGAAAATCAAGATGACGACCATCACTTCCCTCAGCTGTTCCCAGAAGATTCTCCAGGGACTCTTGACGCCGCTTCCCGTCAGTTCGTTGGGTCCACTCCGGGAAAGCCGTTGCGCGGCTTCCGTATCGCTCAGCCCCGTTGCAGCATTACAGCCAAGATGCTCCAGGGCCTCTTGCAGCTCGAGTTGGTGCCAGTTCGTCATGAAAATTCAAGTGCCAGCCGTCCGCGGTCCCGCAAGTGTTTCCCTTTTGACCACGCCGCGTTTGGCATGGCCGCTGCTTCTCACGCGAGTGGGCGGACAAGCCCACTCGTGGAAATCATAGACGACTCGGGAATTGGTTTCACGCTCATTCATCAAGAGCCGAGGTTCGCCGACCACTTGCCGCAACAAATTCCGGGTGCTAGAATGCGAAGCGAATCGGCAATGGGGTCTCATCAGAGCGTTCGCAAGAAACTGCGCTGCGCGGGGGCGGCGTTGCACAGAAAGTCCGCAACCCCTTCCAACCGTTGGGGCGCGAGGCGCATCCTAAGACCGCGGCCATGAATCTGCCGCGGCCGCTGCCAATCCGGCCGCTATGGTTGCCCGCCCGCATTGGGGCATTTCATTTTTTGACACGTCGTTCAAGTTAATAAGGGAGGCTTCCTATGAATCCGCAGAGGGTGAGGTTCACGTTGGGAATTCTGTTACTTCCCTGCTTGCTCTCCCTTCCGTTGTGGGCGCAAGCACCATCTGCCACAATCTCCGGCACGGTCACAAATCCGTCGGGCTCGCCCGTAGCCGGCGCCAAAATTTCCGTCGCCAACACGTTTTCCGGACAGACGGCGGAAACCCAAACGGATGCAGCCGGAAACTACAGCGTATCCAACCTTGCTCCGGGGGATTATCAAGTTTCCGTCTCCGCCGAGGGCTTCACCGCCAAAGTGGCGAGCGTCAAGCTGGCTGCGGGAGCTATTCAAGCTCTGCAAACGGTCCTGACCGCCTCGCCCGGCAGTTCCACGACACCTTCCCTCTCGAGTCTGGGCTTCCCCTCGAGCGAGGTTCAAGGAAGCGCCAAAGAACAGGCGCTGCTCAACAAGCGCTCGCACATGCTTCAAATCCATCAAAAGCTGGGCATGGTTACGGTGGCGGCGATGGTCGCCGCGCTGGTTGCTTCCGGGGGCGCCAAAGGCCACCACGGTGAGCCTGGCAGCCCCACAGGCCGTAACGTCCACATGGCGCTGGGCGCCACCACCGCTGGCTTGTACGCCGCCACGGCCTACTTTGCCCTGGCGGCGCCACATGTCCCGGGCATTAAGGTTCGCGGGCCCATCCGGCTGCACAGGGCCATGGCGTGGATTCACGGCCCGGGAATGGTGATGACCGCCGTTCTGGGGGCCATGGCTTATTCCCAGCTCAGCAAAGGTGAAAGGGTGCACGGTATCGCCAAGTATCACTCGACAGCAGCGATTGTGACAGCGGCAGCGCTGGGGACCGCGGTGTTTGCCGTATCTTTCAAATTCTGAGGATAAAGCGAATGAAGATTATACGGAATATATTGCTCTTGTCTTTGGTTCTGGCCCTTCCCGCGCTGGCGCGCGCGAATAGCAATTGGGCGCTCACAGCATCCACCATCATTTATCACGTTTCACACCCGCTGCACCACGTCGAGGGCGTGAGCCACGCAGCCCGCGGCAAGGGCGTCTGCCACGACGGCGTCTGTCATTTCCTGGCGGCGGCGCCCGTCAAATCTTTCGCTTCCGGCGACACCAATCGCGACCTCCACATGCTGGAAGTGGTGCGGGGAGCGCAGTTTCCCATGGCAATTGTGCGAGCCGATATGCCGGAGGCCGACCTCAAGGGCGGGGTCATCCACGTTGACTTGAAAATTCAGTTTGCCGGGCAAACCGCAGACCTTAAGCAAGTGGTGTTGCGTTTGGTCAACGAGGGGAAAGAAATTCGCGTGGAGGGAACCATTCCGGCAACCCTCACCGACTTTCACATCAAGCCGCCGGAACTTCTGGCCATGCCCATCAAGAATGAAATCCCCATCACCGTGGACATGACCTGGCGGAAGATGTGAATGCCGGGTTTTAGAACGATCTCTTCTTCAATCGGTCCACATTGAACTTGGCGGTGTCTGCGACGGCCATCACGGCCATCACACCGGCCTGCACAGGGTCCGTAACCACCAGGTCGGCAACATCAGGGACGCTGCCCGCCATGTTGAGACTGATCACCAGCAGTCCCGCCGCGCGCACCTCCCGCACCGCCTTTTCAATTTCACCGCCCATAATCGAACCCGCCAGCACCAGAACGCGCGCCCGGGGCAAGCGGCCCACAGCGCGCACCGCCTCCGCCAGCGGCTGCTCTCCAACCAAAGGGATGGTGTCCACGGAGATATGCTCCCCGCGGATGTTGTGCCGGTCGGCCTCGGAGATGGCGCCAATCGCCACCTGGCCAACCTGGGCTCCACCACCCATCACGATGACCCGCTTGCCGTAAATCTTCTCCAGCGTGCCAACCACTTGCACCTGATGCACAACTTCGAGGGCCTGCAAAGCTTCCAGCAGTTCTTGAGGCGGGCCGGGCAGATCGATCTCAAAATAGACCTGCGCTTCCGGCTTGCTCTCGTCGACAATCGCCACAGAAGAGATATCGCCCTGGCGCTCGGCAATCACTCCCGTCAGTTGATGGAGGGCTCCCAGCTCCGATCGCACGCGAACCATGAGACCCACTTTTTCAGACATAAACGCTCCCAAACGGTGCGGCGGACCCGCAGCGAAGCAGACCGCCTTCAGATTCCGATTTAGCCTAACACAATTCGGAAAGCGGAAAAGGCGAATCGTGCCTTTCCGGTCCGCAAGCGCGGATCGCAGGAATGGCTCTAAGTGCTACGTACGGCTGCAAAAAATCACCGGCGCATGAATAATTGGCGGGTTTAGACGGAAAGAGTGCACTGGGGGTGAAGTTGGAAGGCCCGTTGACCCGAGATTGAAATTAAGAGCGCGCTCCACCTTCGGATTGTCTACAGAGGGTGTCGCGCGGAATCAAGCTGCTCACTTGCCAAGAGGATGAGAGCTGCGGCTAGGGTCCACGGTATAGAAGTGCTCCCTCCGCTGGCGGGGGCGGCTTGGCTTCCACATGTACCTTAAACCAAGGACCAACCCGGTGGTAATAAAAAGCGAGCTGGCCAAACCCATTGCTCCATCAAGACCAATCATATGGGCGTGCAACGGCAGGGCAACGAGCTGGACGCCGAAAGAAAGAACTTCAGCAATCAGCCCGATGACCAAAACGGTGATAATGAATTTCCATACGACTTTCATGGTTTCTCCAAAACCTTCTCTCCGAAATAAAGGAAACTGCCTGTCTCCTCCCCGAGTGTTGTGATGTCACCTCTGCATCACACCCTTTCCGCGGGCCGCGGTCCAGCAATGACCTGCAAAGACAATGCGGAACGCGCCCGCCGGCAGAAGCCGGGAAGCAACCTGGAAGTTTTGTCGAACAGTAACTTTGCCGATGCTCTCTGGTTTGTTGTCCAGCTCCCAGGCTGTTGCCGCCGGAACTGCACTCAGACCAATCCCCTCATAGGGGTACTACTTCGAACGCACTCTTGAAACTCCGTCGTTCTCTCCGGCGCTCGCACTCAGCTTCGAAATGCAGCGTCACGGACCGCGTCTCGTCACGACCTTCTGGCGGAAGACTGCTCTCCCGCCAGAAGGCCTCTATGTTGCTTGGTACTCAATTGGTCCGTGACGATCAGACCGATTTATAGAAATAACCTCTCCTCCCTCTTCCTCAGCGGTCTACGGCGTGTTATTCGGCAGCAGCCGCGCAGTTGAGAGTTGCACTCCAATTTGCGAAAAGATGTCCTTCAGGTTATTGCTGGGATAAGAAGCGGAGACACAGGAACTGGTCCCCCCCGACGCCGTGTAATCCGAGAAAAAATACGGCGAACCCGTGGAGGGATAGTTGAAATTCGAAGAGGCACCGGAGATTCGCTCCATGGTCTGACAGGGTGTGATAGTTTCCCCCGGACACCCCGAAGACTGTGCCCCGTAGGCAATCGAATAGATATTGACTCCCGCTGCCTTCGCAGTATTGGCTGCCGTGACGGCTTGTTGGCACTGGTTCGAATTGGGGTAACTTGTCGCCGAACCGCCCATTTTGCCGTTCCCAGCGTTTCCGTCACTCAAGAAGACGATGGCGTTGGGCACATTCGGTTCTGCGTTTGCCAGAAGATAACTCTGCGCTGAAGCGATAGCCCCAGCGTAAAAGGTTCCCTGGCCGCCTGGCGCAGACATGCCGTTGCAGGAAGATTTCCCCCCCATCGCAGACACAATACTGGAGCTGGTGTTCAGGCTGGTACTGCTGTTGGAAGTGCGGTAATTGCTCCCCAACGGAAGGATCAAGTATCCAGGATTGTTGTTGTACGACGTGGTCTTGGGGCTGGACGACGAGCAATCATAATCCAGGTTAGCGTTGGGGGCAGCGATTGGCGGGTCACTCAAGGTTGAAGTATCACTCGGAACCAGTCCGGGGAATGCCATGAGCGCCACCTGATCAACCGCGTTCGTAACAGAGGCGTTGCCGGTCGCGTCGCTTCCGGTCACACAGCTCGCGTTGGTCAGCGGGCAGGGACTCATATTGGACAGCAGAGACCGGACGCCGGCTTCCGCGCAGTAGAGTCTGGTGTTATATTGCATTGGCTGTCGTTGTCCGTGTCATTCATAGAATACGTGGCGTCAAGAAGCACCACCACATGA